>NZ_JAJDML010000270.1:0-222 GCF_020594215.1 Blautia sp. DFI.1.216 | reverse complement strand
CCCCGATTGCGTAACCTCTGCCGTATAACTTCGGATTGACAAGTTTTACTTTCTGTTCATACTTGAAATGCTTTTCGCCAGCCTGCACAGGAATTTCCACCACAACATTTTCGCCTTTCTGTATGTCAGAATAAAGGTTATAGCTTCGTCTGGCTAAGACCCTGCGGTTATTTTTATCTCTTTCAAAGACTGGCTCGCTTTCGCCTGCAAATTCAAGAGTTC
>NZ_JAJDML010000269.1:0-222 GCF_020594215.1 Blautia sp. DFI.1.216 | reverse complement strand
CCCCGATTGCGTAACCTCTGCCGTATAACTTCGGATTGACAAGTTTTACTTTCTGCTCATACTTGAACTTCTTTTCGCCAGCCTGCACGGGAATTTCTACCACAACATTTTCGCCTTTCTGTACGTCGGAATAAAGGTTATAGCTTCGTCTGGCTAAGACCCTGCGATTATTTTTATCTCTTTCAAAGACTGGCTCGCTTTCGCCTGCAAATTCAAGAGTTC
>NZ_JAJDML010000268.1:0-223 GCF_020594215.1 Blautia sp. DFI.1.216 | reverse complement strand
CTCAGAAAAGAATTTACAAAGCTTAGACATTCTGATGAATATGCATGGTTATTGAATATTTCAAATAATGTAACAAAACAGGCGATCAAAGATGCCTGTACTGCTTATAAGAACTTTTTCAGGGGTTTGCAGAAATTCCCGAGATTCAAGTCAAAAAAGAGGTCAATGCCGAAGTTCTATCAGGACAACGTTAAGATACGATTCAGTAATACCCATGTTAAAT
>NZ_JAJDML010000027.1:0-51749 GCF_020594215.1 Blautia sp. DFI.1.216 | reverse complement strand
AATCTGGAATGAATTTTGGCTACGTTACTGTGAACGGAGTGAACAGTAACGTAAATTTTGGTGACTCCGTAATTTTCTTGGTTTGTTCATGAAAAATTCATTGTTTTCCATAACGGAAAGTGTTAGAATATACAAGTATTGTGTATTATAGTAAGCGTTTGTAATGTTCGCATGCTGCTGACATGTCTGCTGTGGACGGAGTGAACAGAAATTATTCCGCACAGTAGCAATTGTTATATGGCAGCAATGCTTGTATAAAAAAGAAATAAACAGGAGTAAAACCTAATATGAATATGTTTTCAAAAGTATTCGGGACCCGCAGCCAGCGAGAGGTTAAGCGTATCATGCCTCTGGTTGAGAAAATTGAGAGCCTGCGCCCGGACATGCAGAAGTTAAGCGACGAAGAACTCAGAGGAAAAACAAGAGAATTTAAGAAACGTCTTGAAGAGGGAGAGACACTGGATGATCTGCTTCCTGAGGCATTTGCGGTTGTACGTGAAGCAGGCAAGCGTGTTCTTGGAATGGAACATTTCCGTGTGCAGCTCATTGGTGGTATCATTCTCCATCAGGGACGTATCGCAGAGATGAGAACAGGTGAAGGTAAAACACTTGTCGCCACACTTCCGTCATATTTAAATGCACTGGAAGGTAAAGGTGTGCATGTCGTAACAGTCAACGATTATCTGGCTAAACGAGATGCGGAAGAAATGGGAAAGATCCATGAGTTTCTTGGCCTGACAGTCGGTGTTGTTTTAAATGATATGAAGCAGGACGAGCGTCGTGCTGCATACAACTGCGATGTTACCTATGTTACGAACAACGAACTCGGTTTCGATTATCTTCGTGACAACATGGTTATCTATAAAGAACAGCTGGTACAGAGAGATCTGCACTACTGTATCATCGATGAGGTCGACTCCATTCTTATCGACGAGGCACGTACTCCTCTGATCATTTCCGGACAGAGCGGTAAGTCAACCAAGTTATACGAGGCCTGCGATATCCTTGCTCAGCAGTTAGAGCGCGGTGAAGCCAGCCATGAGATGACCAAGATGGCAGCCATCATGGGTGAAGAAGTTATCGAGACAGGTGACTTCGTTGTAAATGAAAAAGATAAGATCGTAAACCTCACAGAGCAGGGCGTTCATAAGGTTGAGAAATTTTTCCATATTGAAAACCTGGCAGATCCGGAGAATCTGGAGATTCAGCATAATATTACACTTGCACTTCGTGCCCATAACCTGATGCATAAGGATCAGGATTATGTAGTTAAAGATGATGAAATCCTTATTGTTGATGAATTCACCGGACGTATCATGCCGGGACGCCGTTACTCAGATGGTCTTCATCAGGCAATCGAAGCGAAAGAGCATGTTAAGATCAAACGTGAGAGCAAGACTCTGGCAACCATCACTTTCCAGAACTTCTTTAATAAATATGATAAGAAGGGCGGTATGACCGGTACAGCTGTCACAGAGGAGAAAGAATTCCGTGATATCTATGCAATGGACGTTGTAGAGATCCCGACTAACAGACCGGTTATCCGAGTTGACCATGAAGATGCTGTTTATATGACAAAGAAAGAGAAATTCAACGCAGTTGTCAATGCTGTAGTGGAAGCTCATGCGAAACAGCAGCCTGTACTGGTCGGTACCATTACGATTGAAACTTCCGAGCTTCTCAGCCGTATGCTGAAGAGACAGGGAATCAAACATAATGTATTGAATGCCAAGTTCCATGAACTTGAGGCAGAGATTGTCTCACAGGCAGGTCAGGCAGGAGCAGTTACGATCGCCACTAACATGGCTGGTCGTGGTACAGATATCAAACTGGATGATGTGGCAAGAAATGCGGGTGGTCTTATGATCATCGGTACAGAACGTCATGAGTCCAGACGTATTGATAATCAGCTTCGCGGACGTTCCGGACGTCAGGGAGATCCGGGTGAATCCCGTTTCTATATTTCCCTGGAAGATGACCTGATGCGTCTGTTCGGTTCTGAGAGACTGATGAAGATCTTTACATCCCTTGGTGTTGCAGAGAATGAACAGATTGAGCACAAGATGCTTTCCAATGCAATTGAGAAAGCTCAGGAGAAGATTGAGTTTAACAACTTTGGTATCCGTAAGAATCTTCTTGATTATGACCAGGTAAACAATGAACAGCGTGAGATCATTTACAAAGAACGTCGTCAGGTTCTCGACGGTGAGAATATGCGTGAAGCAATCTATAAGATGATCCAGGATACAGTGGATACTTATGTTGATATGTGTTTCTCTGATGATGTAGATTCCGAAGAATGGGATCTGAATGAATTTAACGGTGTTCTTACTCCGATCATTCCAGTCAGACCGCTTACAGCTGAGAGTGTAAAAGGCAAGAAACGCGATGAGATCAGACATGAACTGAAAGAAGAGGCAGTGAAGCTCTATGAAGAAAAAGAAGCAGAGTTCCCGGAACCGGAGCAGCTTCGTGAATTAGAGCGAGTTGTACTTCTGAAATGCATTGACAGCAAGTGGATGGATCACATTGATGATATGGAAATCCTTCGTCAGGGTATCGGACTTGCTGCTTATGGACAGAGAGATCCGGTTGTTGAATATAAAATGAGTGCATTTGATATGTTCAACGAGATGATCACATCCATTCAGGAAGATACTCTTCGTATGCTGTACCATGTACATGTAGAGCAGAAGATCGAGCGTGAACAGGTAGCTAAAGTTACCGGAACAAACAAGGATGACAGTGCCGGTCCTAAGAAACCGGTTCAGAGAAAAGAAATCAAAGTATATCCGAACGATCCCTGCCCATGTGGAAGCGGTAAGAAATACAAACAGTGCTGTGGACGTAAGAATAAGGCCTGACTCGTTTATCTCAGTTGAGAAGATTCCCATTTCTGTAAGTGGTGAGTTCATTACTACAGAGCGGGCAGTAATGATTTTGTAAACAGAACATTGTGAGCAGATCATGTCTGCTGCAAAATAAAAGGGCTGAATCATGAGGCCCTTTTATCGTGCGCAAAAACACGTTAACGCGTTGAATTGACAAATTGCGAATATCTGTCTGAACTGTTCAGTACATCCACAGCTATGTGATTATGATTGATGAACAGTCACATAACAATTCCGTAAAGGGGGAAAACAGTATGAAAAGAGAGTCTTTCGGCTCACGTCTTGGTTTTATCCTGGTGTCAGCAGGATGTGCCATCGGTATTGGAAATGTGTGGAAGTTTCCGTATATCTGTGGGGCATATGGAGGCGCAGCCTTTATCCTGATCTACTTATGCTTTCTGGTTATTCTGGGTATTCCGGTTCTGGTAGCAGAATTTGCGGTAGGACGGGGAAGCCACACAAGTGTTGCGAAATGTTTTGACAAACTGGCACCTGCAGGAAGCGGCTGGAAGCCATTGAAATTTATTGGTATTATTGGATGTTATATGCTGATGATGTTTTACACAACAGTAGGAGGATGGATGATCTACTATTGTGTGAAGAGTCTGCGGGGAGATTTCGTTGGAGCGACTCCGGAAGCAGTAACACAGTCTTTTTCCGATATGCTGGGAAATGCACCGACGATGATGTTATGGATGGTGATCATCTGTCTGATTGGATTTGCAGTCTGTTTCATGGGATTGCAGAATGGTATTGAAAAAATCTCCAAAGTAATGATGAGTGCACTGCTTATCATTATGGTGATCCTTGCGGTTCATTCAGTAATGATGGAAGGCGCGGGAGAAGGAATCAGCTTCTATCTGATTCCTGATTTTCAGAAGATTAAGGAAGCAGGAGTTGGTAATGTAGTATTTGCGGCATTGAGTCAGTCATTCTTTACATTATCCATTGGTATTGGTGCCATGCTGATCTTCGGAAGTTATCTGGACAAATCCAGAAGCCTTACCGGAGAGGCGGTAAGCATCACCGTACTCGATACTTTTGTTGCGCTGACAGCAGGATTTATCATTATTCCGGCGTGCTTCTCCTATGGAATCCAGCCGGATGCAGGTCCAAGCCTTATCTTTATCACTCTGCCCAATATTTTTGCAAAGATGAGCGGAGGGGCTTTGTGGGGAAGTCTGTTCTTCCTGTTTCTGACATTTGCTGCGGTTTCAACGATCATTGCTGTATTTGAGAACCTGATCGTGTTTAATATGGAACTGTTTGGCTGGAACCGTAAAAAGAGTGTTGTTGTCTGCGCAGTTCTTGTTATGATCTTAAGCATTCCATGTGTGCTTGGATTCAATGTACTTTCCGGATTCCAGCCATTCGGAGATGGAAGCAACATCATGGATCTGGAAGACTTTATTGTTTCTAATAACCTTCTTCCTCTTGGAAGTCTTGGTTACCTTCTGTTTTGTACCAGAAGGAACGGATGGGGATGGGACAATTTCATTGCAGAGGTGAATGCCGGTACAGGCATGAAATTCCCGAAATGTCTGAAAAATTATGTTGCCTATGGAATTCCGGCGATTATCATTGTGATCTATCTGAAAGGTTACTATGATAAATTTGCAGGTCTGGGAACAGCAGCACTGGCCGGATGGATGATCGTGGCACTGGTACTGCTGGGATTCGTATTCTACTGTGCGACAGCGAAGAAGAAAGTGAAACAGTAAGCGGAGCGCGAATATCTGCCCGACCTGCGAACAATAAAAGATGTAATTATGTCTGAGAAGAAAGATTCTTTCAGATATGGTTACATCTTTTTTGTGTTATGGAATTGTTGTGTAAAGGTAGTGGAGGCATTATTTTAGAGGAGTGCTATAATGAGGCAGTTCTTCGCTGGGGTTGGTTTTGAACTGTTTACGGTATGCCCGGGAAAAAGTGCTGTATTCTGCGAACCCGCTTTCCTGTGCTGCTTTTGTCACAGGCATTCCATTTGAGATCAGAGTACGTGCCATAAGAAGCCGCTTGTTTACAATATAATTATGAAGGGTATAGCCGGTTTCTTGTTTGAACTTCCGCATCAGATGGTACTTGCTTACATAATATCTGGCAGAAAGCGTTTCTACAGACAGATCTTCTTTCAGATTGTGGTTGATATACTGAAGGATACTGGCAATCTGCGAGTCAAAGGTGTAGGATTTTTTATCAAAAATGTACTGCTTTTCCAGAAAGATACGGTTCAGATAAACCATAAACTGAAGAAAAAGTGACTGTGTCAGGATTTCCCTTCCATATTCATCGGATTTTGCAGAATTTTCCAGTTCAAACAGGATGTCTTTCATCTTTTCCTGAAGAGCAGAGTTCAGACGTACCAGATTATAGCTTCGGTCATTTGCTTTCTGGAAGCATTTCAGCAGTTCCTGCCAGGGAATATCGTTTTGGATCCAGAGAATGAAACGTTCATATGGAACAGATGGATCAATCTCCGGGCGGTGGATGGCATGGCGGTTTACCAGAAGAATGTCCCATGGTTTCAGTTGATAAGCTTTTCCTTCTATATGATAAGCAGCCTTGCCGGAGATGAAGATAACTACCTTGTGAAAATCATGATAATGGTAAGAGAATTCCTTTCTGGTCTGGTCTTTAAGATGAAAAAGTCGGAATTGTTCGTCCAGGTATCCTGTTTTTTCTGTCTGATAGAACTGTTCTGATAATAACATATCTGCCTCCGATATCTGCAATGATTATTTAATCGAATCAAGCAAGTCCCCTGTGGAGATTGTGAAAAGAAATAAGCAGTGGAAAGCAATAAGCGGAGGGAAAAGTTTGATTCATGGTATAATCATATCATTTAATGCGCAAATGTACAATTATTACTAAGAATGTAACAAATAGTAACGAATATATTTTATAATTTCTGAGAAAATATGCTACAAAGATATTGACATTATTACACGATAATAGTATCATACAATTACAAAGTAATCGTAAAAACTTTGTAACTATTTCGAAATAGGGTAAAGAAATAGAAAACTGAACAGAGAGGAGTGATGCTGCTGTAAGGCTGTTATATCAGAGAACTGATATAATGGTCTTTTTTGTAACACTTACAGAGCATTTTTTGCAATGTTTTAAGCATTTTACTCTATATACATGGTAAAAACAATAAAATATAATGAATATAAAGTCAGGATGTGATATGAGAAAATTACCTGACACAAAATTTAATCAGACAAGTGGCAAAGTGAGTTGGAAAGATTGCCCGACAATTGATTATCGATGCAGATACAAAAGCGGGAAGTATCCGGGATTATAAATCAGAAGGAGAGATATGGTTATGGCAAATACAATTATTATGAGTAAATATCAGGGACTTGGAAATGATTATCTGATTCTTGATCCGAAGAAAAATCAGGTACAGCTTCAGGGAAAGAAGATTGCACTTCTCTGCCAGAGAGGATTTGGGCTTGGTGCTGACGGTGTGCTCTATGGACCGGTAGAAATTGATGGGAAATTGGGTGTGCGTATTTTTAACGCAGACGGAAGTGAATCTGCCATCAGTGGAAACGGCGTGCGTATTTTTGCCAAATATCTGATGGATAATGGATATATTACTGAGAAAAAATTTGACATTGAAACTATGTCAGGCACGATTCATGTGGAATGCCTGAACAGCCGGGCAACGGAATTTAAAGTAAACATAGGAAAACCATCTTTTATCTCCAGCGACATCCCTGTTTCCGGTGAAGTTCGTGAAGTAATTAAGGAGAATTTCGTATTCCATGGAAAAGAATACAAGGCTACCTGCCTGACAGTTGGTAATCCACACTGCATTATTTTTACAGACAATGTAAGTGCAGAAGCTGTAAAGAATCTGGGACCTTATGTGGAAAATGCAGATGAATTTCCGGAGAGAATGAACCTTCAGATCTGCCGTCAGGTCGACAAGGGAAATCTGGAGATTGAAATCTGGGAAAGAGGCTCCGGATACACAAAGGCTTCCGGAACAGGAAGCTGTGCGGCGGCAGCGGCAGCCTATAAGCTGGGGCTGGTGGAATCCCGTATTAATGTAAATCAGCCGGGCGGAATGATACAGATCGATATGGAAGAGGACGGAACTATCTATATGACAGGAACAGTGGGATATATTGCAGATATAAGTGTTGCAGAGAGCTTCTTCTCATAAATTACACAGACTTTATGCGTAATTCAGTGTAAAGTATGATTACCCACAGTGTGAAATGATTGTTACGATAAATGATCATTTCACGCTGTGGGTAATTCTTTGTTTGTAATTTGCTTAAAGATATGGTATTATTTTAAACGAATTATTTACTAGGACTGCTATAATCTATAGCAATTCAGTCGGTTATCCACAGGGAGTCCGACAGAGAATATTTATAATAAGAAAGTGGGTGAAGCTGTGGTTGAATTAGACCAGTTCAAGAGCATTCTTGCGACTTATACAGAACCATTAGTGGAAGTGAGGGATTCACTTTGACCTGGCTAACAAAGAGCAGAAGGTCGAAGAATTAGAGCGCGAAATGGAAGCGCCTGATTTCTGGGATGATGCAGAAGTTTCCCAGAGGAAAATGAAAGAATTAAAAGACATGAAAGATGACATGGAGACCTATCAGAATCTGGTTACACAGATGGAAGATATGGAAACCATGATCGAGATGGGATATGAGGAGAACGATCCTGCACTGATTCCTGAGATTCAGGAAATGCTGGATGAGTTTCAGAAGGATTTTGACAATATCCGTATCAAGACACTTCTCTCCGGAGAATATGACAGTGAGAATGCTATCATTAAGCTGAATGCAGGTGCAGGCGGAACAGAGGCCTGTGACTGGTGTGGTATGCTTTACCGTATGTACAGCCGTTGGGCAGATAAGAAAGGATTTACCCTGGAAGTGTTGGATTATCTGGACGGCGATGAGGCAGGTATCAAATCGGTTACTTTCCAGGTAAACGGAACAAATGCTTACGGTTATCTGAAATCAGAGAAGGGAGTTCACCGTCTGGTGCGTATTTCTCCTTTCAATGCAGCAGGTAAGCGACAGACATCTTTTGTATCCTGTGATGTTATGCCGGATATCAAGAAGGATCTGGATGTAGAGATCAATGACGATGAGATCCGTATTGATACTTATCGAAGCAGTGGTGCCGGCGGTCAGCATATCAACAAGACATCATCTGCCATCCGTATCACACATTATCCTACCGGAATCGTGGTACAGTGTCAGAATGAACGTTCTCAGCACATGAATAAAGATAAAGCCATGCAGATGCTGAAAGCCAAGCTGTATCTTCTCAAGCAGCAGGAGGCAGAGGAAAAACTCTCCGGTATCCGCGGTGAGGTGACAGATATCGGATGGGGAAATCAGATCCGTTCTTATGTTATGCAGCCATATACCATGGTAAAGGATCATCGTACAAACGAGGAGACCGGAAATGTGGATGCAGTACTTGACGGAGGAATTGATATTTTCATCAATGCATATCTGAAATGGATCGCACTGAAGAAATAAAAGAATAAAAAAGGCTGTCTGAAATCAGGACAGCCTTTTTCGTGTTGAGGCATAATGATTTTACACAATGATTCAGCAGAATATATTTCTTGCGTATTTTTGTGTGGTGTGATAATATATCCAGTGTGTAAAAACAAATGTCTTTAAAGAACGGACAGGTAAATTGATATGCAGAAACCAGTAACAGAGAAAAAGAAATATTTTGTAGTGAGGGAACGAGCAGTTCCGGAAGTCCTGCTGAAGGTGGTGGAGGCAAAGAAGCTTCTGGACTCCGGCAAAGTGGACACTGTACAGGATGCAGCAGAGCGCACAGGAATCAGCAGAAGCTCTTTCTACAAATACAAAGATGATATTTTTCCATTTCATGAAGAGACAAGGGGAAAGACGATCACCTTTATTATCCAGATGGACGATGAACCGGGGCTTTTGTCGGTTGTCCTGCAGACGATTGCACGGTTTCATGGAAACATTCTCACCATTCATCAGAGTATTCCTATCAATGGGATTGCCACACTTACTCTGAGTGTGGACATTCTTCCGAGCGAGGGGGATGCAGAAGCAATGGTAGAGACGATTGAACAGAATGAAGGAATTCATTATCTGAAAATATTAGGCAGGGAGTAAAAGAAAATGATCAATGTAGCAATTTTAGGATATGGCACAGTTGGAAGCGGTGTATTTGAAGTATTAAATGAAAATAAAGAGAGCATTTCCAGACGTGCCGGACAGGAACTTCATGTAAAATATGTTCTGGATCTTCGTGATTTTCCGGGACAGCCGGTAGAGAAGGTTCTGGTCCATGATTATGAACAGATCGTCAGTGATCCGGAAGTAGATATTGTAGTAGAGGTTATGGGCGGTGTGGAGCCTGCTTATACTTTTGTAAAGAAGGCACTTCTGGCAGGAAAAAATGTCTGCACTTCCAATAAGGCTCTGGTTGCAAAGCATGGCCGCGAGCTGATGGATATTGCAAAGGAAAAGAGCATTAACTTCTTATTTGAAGCAAGCTGTGGCGGCGGAATCCCGATCATTCGTGTCATCAATTCTTCCCTTACAGGAGATGAGATTGACGAAGTAACAGGTATCCTGAACGGAACTACCAACTACATGCTTTATAAGATGAGCACAGAAGGCTGTGAATTTGACACTGTATTAAAGGAAGCACAGCAGAAGGGTTATGCAGAGGCAGATCCTACTGCCGACGTGGAAGGATACGATGCATGCCGTAAGATTGCAATCCTTTCCTCTCTTGCTTATGAGAGATATTTTGATTTTGAAGATATTTATACAGAGGGAATTACAAAGATCACACCTGAAGATATGGAGTATGCTGCGAAGCTTGGCAGAACCATCAAACTTCTTGGAACCAGCCGCAGACTGGCAGATGGAACCTGTTATGCAATGGTAGCACCGTTTATGCTCGGTCAGAACAGCCCTCTTTACAGTGTAAATGATGTGTTTAATGCAGTATTTGTACATGGAAATATGCTTGGAGATGCCATGTTCTATGGAAGCGGTGCAGGTAAACTGCCTACAGCAAGTGCTGTAGTTGGTGATATTGTGGATGCCGCAAAACATCTCCATGTTAACATTGTGACAAACTGGAACAGCACTCCGGCAGTACTGAAACCACTGGATGAAGTGACAGGAAGATTTTTTGTGAGAATTAAAAAAGAAGCAGCAGAAGAAGCGAAGAAGGTATTTGGTGATGTTGAGATCATCAGCCTGGGACAGCTTCCACAGGAATGTGCATTTATCACTGATGAAATGACACAGGGAGCATTTGAAGAGAAACTGGCTCAGATCGGAGATCAGGTACTTGCAAAGATTCGAGTTAAAGATTGATAAACTGACAGATTTCGTGTATCATATAGTGTGCCTGATAAGGTGGACACTGATACAATACTTCAGATAAATATTTGTACAGTGATTACTGTAAACAGAACAGGAAAGGGAAGATATGAGAATCTTCTCTTTCCTGTAAACTTATTATGGAGGAAGTAAAACAATGTTGATTGTCAAGAAATTTGGCGGTACATCGGTTGCAAATAAAGAACGTATCTTTAATGTTGCCAACCGCTGTATAGAAGAGTACAGAAAAGGAAATGACGTGGTTGTCGTTCTGTCCGCAATGGGGAAATATACGGATGAACTGATCACTATGGCAAGGGATGTCAATGAGAAACCGCCGAAAAGAGAGATGGATATGCTCTTTACCATCGGAGAACAGATGTCTGTTGCACTGATGGCAATGGCGATGGATAAACTGGGAGTTCCTGCGGTTTCCCTGAATGCTTTTCAGGTTTCCATGCATACGACAAGCAGTCATGGAAATGCACGTTTAAAAAGAATTGATACAGAGCGTATCAGAAGAGAGCTGGACAGCAAAAAGATTGTAATAGTTACCGGCTTCCAGGGAGTTGACAAGTATGATGATTATACGACTCTTGGAAGAGGCGGTTCTGACACAACAGCGGTTGCTCTTGCGGCTGCTCTTCATGCAGATGCCTGTGAAATCTATACAGATGTAGATGGTGTTTATACAGCAGATCCGCGTAAGGTTCCGAAAGCAAGAAAGCTCAAAGAGATCACTTACGATGAAATGCTTGACCTTGCGACTCTCGGGGCAGGTGTGCTTCACAACCGTTCTGTGGAGATGGCGAAGAAATATGGCGTGCCGCTTGTGGTACGTTCAAGTTTAAACAACAGTGAAGGAACTGTGGTAAAGGAGGAAGTTACAGTGGAGAGAATGTTGATCAGCGGTGTTGCGCTGGATACAGATGCAGTGAGAATTGCGGTAATCGGATTAAAGGATGAGCCGGGTGTAGCTTTTAAATTATTTGATACCCTTGCGAAGAAGAATATTAATGTAGATGTGATCCTGCAGTCTATCGGACGTGCGGGCAGAAAGGATATTTCCTTCACAGTAGATGGAAATGATCTGGATGATGCAGTTGCAGTTCTGGATGCAAATCAGGCAAGACTTGGATTTGCAGAGCTTCATTCTGAGAGAAATATTGCGAAGCTTTCCATCGTAGGTGCAGGAATGATGAGTAATCCCGGAGTAGCTGCAAAGATGTTTGAGAGCCTCTATAATGAGGGCGTAAACATCAACATGATTTCTACATCCGAGATTCGTGTGACAGTTCTGATCAATGAAAAGGACGGCGTGCGCGCAATGAATGCAGTACATGATGCCTTTGGTCTGGCAGACTGATTTAGGAGAATTACATGACATCGAGACGTGAATTAAAAAACTATGCGAAGCAGGCCATGTCAGGAAAATATGGGATACTGATCCTGGCATTTGTTGCAGTTCAGGCACTGGCTCTGATCAGCAGCATGATATCCTCGGCTTTATTTCCGGGAGAGAAAACAATTGATATTGTGTTGTCGTATGCATTTACATTTATTCTGACTCTGCTGATCAATGTGGTAGCGGCAGGTATGAATTATATGTATCTGAATATTGCCAGAGGGAAAGCATATTCATTGAATGATTTGTTTTATTTTTACAGACATCACCCGGACAGAGTGATCGTTGCCGGATTTTTTATGGCAGTACTGAATCTGCTTACCATGCTGCCCTATACGATTTACAGTAATGCGAATCTTCCGGGTGAAGATGCTTCTGTGGAGGTGCTGATCACCTGGCTGTATACAGGTGTTGTTCTGATGATCGTTGGAATGATTGTTTATCAGATTCTGGTCATTCCTCTGGAGATGACTTATTATATTCTGGCAGATAAGCCGGAATTGAAAAGTACAGAGGCTATGAAAGAGAGTCTGGAGATGATGCATGGAAACTTCGGAAGATATCTGATGCTGAAGATAAGCTTTATCCCATTGATGTTTCTTTCTGTTTTTACATTCTATATTGCACTTTTGTGGATATTTCCATATATGGCCATGACAGAAGTAATGTTCTATCGTGATCTGACAGGGGAGCTTAAAGTGCAGAAAGAGGAAGAAGAACGTGTGGCACGAGACTATGTGAATCCTATGTTTGACAGTTATTCACAGAGTGAACAGCCACAGGAAGATCAGACGCATCCGCAGCAGTTCTGGAGTGTGACAGGTGATTCATCAGTGGCTTCGGATGAGAACAAAGAAGTGCAGAATAATGCAGCAAGTGAGAATACCCAGGATAGTTTGTATGGTTCTGTGGAAAATAATAGAACGACACAGGATAACCCATATGATTCTTCAGAGAGTAAAGAAGTACAGGACAGCCTGCAGAGTCAGACAATTCCGGAAGAGGAAGAAGATAACGAACCAAAACCATGGGATGAATACTTCAATAGCTTGAAATAAAATCATAATATGAAAGACCTTTAACTGACACAATGTAAAAATGTTGATAAAGGTCTTTTTTATTTTTATTAATTTGGTTTTACTGAATTTTCTCATTTATAATGGTGGAAAAAGCTTATACGTAAATGGTATAATAGGAATAATTGCTGGTAGCATAAATATATTTGAGGAAGGTTTTTACAATTATGAACACAAATGAAATCAGTGGAAAACGTCAGATGGAGTTTCTGGCGGAGTTTGATTATATCAGAGAGGCAGGAACTGTAGGAGAGGAAAAAGCAGCAACGATTATTCAGGAAACATTGAATAGTTTTGGTGTGGAGAACCATCTGGAAGAGTTTTGTTTTGAAACTTTTCAGGTAAAAAAGGCGAAGCTTACGATAACGGAACCATATGCAAAAGAATACATCGTAACCGGATGTGGAAGATGTTCCAATACAGATGAGAATGGACAGAATGCATCTTTTTTGTATGTGGAGAATGCTGATGAGATCAGCCTCACAAATGCCAGAGGAAAAATCGTCATGGTAAATGATCCGGTAAGAAAGGAACTATACCAGAAGTTGGCGAATTCAGGTGTGGCAGGCTTTATCAGCATTGCCGGTTCTCCGCTGGACGAGGGCGTGGATCTGACGCCGCGCGCATACAGTTTGCCGAAGAATCTGCCGGGTGAAGAGAAAAAAGCAGCCGGGAAAGAAGCGGCAAATTATGACAATAGAATTCCGGGTGTAAGCATTCATTATAAAGATGCTGTCGAATTAGTGACAAGAGGGGCGGCTAAGGCCTGCCTGTCTGTAGAACAGGAGACAGTGGCACGTACATCCCGAAATGTAGTGGCACGAATCAAAGGAACAGATAAAGCAGAGGAGATCCTGACTCTTACTGCACACTATGATTCCGTACCAGAGGGGCCTGGTGCTTACGATAACATGTCTGGTGCCGCGATCATCATGGAACTTTGCAGATATTTCAAAGAACACAGACCACGCAGAACAATGGAATTCGTATGGTTTGGTGCAGAAGAGAAAGGTCTGCTTGGAAGTCAGAACTATATTAAAGAACATGAGTCAGAATTGCAGGCTCATCGTTTCAATATGAATGTAGACCTTGCGGGACAGCTTGTGGGCGGAACGGTTGTAGGAGTGACAGGTGATGCGTCAATCTGCAATATGATCACATATATGGCTCATGAGACAGGAATCGGCATGTCTACAAAGAATCAGATCTGGGGAAGCGATTCTAACACCTTTGCGTGGAAAGGTATTCCGGCTATGACATTAAACAGGGATGGATTTGGCATGCATACACGTCATGATACCATTGCACTTCTGTCGGACTGGTCGTTGGAGAGAAGCGCGATCTTACTGGGATATATCGCGGACAGACTGGGAAACATCGAAATTTTTCCGTTTGAACGGAAAGTGCCGGAAGAGTTTATCAGACAGCTGGATGAATATTTTGGCTAATGTTATTCCGGCAGTATGTATCATATTGGCAGAATCAATCCCACACTTGACAAATGAACGCCAGATTGATACCCTATCACAAGAGCGTTTTTTATGCTATAGAAGAAAAACAATGTGGATGCAAGGGTCAGTTACACGCATCTGCATTCTGAAAAGCAACAAGAGGAGATAAAAAATTAATGGATATTATTCAGGTAATCACACAGGAATTGAAGGTGGAGAAATGGCAGGTAGAAGCCGCAGTCAAATTAATTGACGAAGGCAACACCATCCCATTCATTTCCCGATACAGAAAAGAAGCAACAGGTTCCCTTAATGATGAGCAGCTTCGTGCACTCTTTGAGAGACTGACGTATCTGAGAAATCTGGAAGATAAGAAGAATCAGGTATTAAAGAGCATCGAAGACCAGGGCAAGCTGACTGAGGAACTGAAGAAACAGATTCTGGATGCCCAGACACTGGTTGTAGTAGAGGACTTATACAGACCATATCGCCCGAAACGCCGTACCCGTGCGACAATTGCCAAAGAGAAAGGGCTGGAACCACTGGCAGATATCATTCTTCTGCAGATGACAGACAAGCCGGTAGAAGAGGAAGCCAGGGCATACGTCTCCGAAGAAAAGGGTGTTAAGAATGTTGCAGAAGCATTGAACGGAGCTAAAGATATTATTGCAGAGCGTATTTCCGATGAAGCAGACTATCGTATCTACATTCGTAACCTGACAATAAAGAACGGAAGTATTTCTTCCACAGCAAAGAATGCGGAAACTCAGTCTGTATATGAGATGTATTATGAATTCGAGGAGCCGGTCAGGAAACTGGCAGGACACCGTATTCTTGCGTTAAATCGTGGTGAGAAAGAGAAATTTATCACTGTTAAAGTAAATGCACCGGAGGAAGACATCCTTCGTTATTTGAATAAGAGAGTGATCAAAAAAGACAACCCGAATACAACTCCGATTCTGAAAGCAGTTGTAGAAGACAGTTACAAACGTCTGATCGGACCGGCTATCGAACGAGAAATCCGCAGTGACCTTACTGATAAGGCAGAAGACGGCGCGATCCATGTATTCGGCAAGAATCTGGAACAGCTTTTGATGCAGCCTCCAATCGCAGGCAAAGTCGTACTTGGATGGGACCCTGCGTTCCGTACAGGCTGTAAGCTGGCAGTTGTAGATGCAACAGGTAAAGTTCTGGATACAACAGTTGTTTATCCCACAGCTCCGACTACTGAGAAAAAGATCCGTGCTGCCAAGGATACAGTGGAAGGTATGATCGAAAAATACGGTGTATCCCTTATTTCAGTAGGAAACGGTACAGCATGTCGTGAATCCGAGCAGGTGATCGTAGATATGCTCAAAGAAATCCCGGAAAAAAAGGTACAGTATGTTATCACAAATGAGGCAGGAGCATCTGTGTATTCTGCAAGCAAACTGGCTACAGAGGAATTCCCGAACTTTGATGTAGGACAGAGAAGTGCGGCTTCCATTGCAAGACGTGTACAGGATCCGCTTGCAGAACTGGTTAAGATCGATCCGAAATCTATCGGTGTGGGTCAGTATCAGCATGATATGAACCAGAAGAAACTGGATGAAGCATTAAGCGGCGTTGTAGAAGACAGTGTAAATAAAGTTGGTGTAGATTTAAATACAGCATCTGCATCTCTGCTTGAGTATATTTCTGGTATCAGCAAAGCAATTGCCAAAAATATCGTAGCTTACAGAGAAGAGAACGGTCAGTTTACAGACAGAAAAGAACTTCTCAAAGTAGCGAAATTAGGACCGAAGGCATTTGAACAGTGTGCAGGTTTCATGCGTATTTCCGGTGGAAAGAATCCTCTGGATGCAACAAGTGTACATCCTGAGAGCTATGAAGCAGCATCTGCACTTCTTTCAAAACTTGGATATAAGCCAAATGATGTTGTGGCAGGAAATCTCCTTGGACTTTCCCTGCAGGTAAAAGACTATAAGAAGATGGCAGCAGAACTGGGAATCGGTGAGATCACACTTCGTGATATTGTAAAGGAACTGGAGAAACCGGCCCGTGATCCTCGTGATGACATGCCGAAACCGATCCTTCGTTCAGACGTTCTTGAAATGAAAGATCTGAAAGAAGGAATGGTGCTAAAGGGAACTGTCCGTAATGTTATTGATTTCGGTGCATTTGTAGATATCGGTGTACATCAGGACGGTCTGGTGCACATTTCCGAGATGACAGAGAGATTTATCAAACATCCTCTGGAAGCGGTGAGTGTAGGGGATATCGTAGATGTAAGAGTAATCGGAGTTGATATGAAGAAAAAACGTATCAGCTTATCCATGAAAGGATTAAATAAATAACATCAATAAAACAGGGATTACCACTGCAGACCGGATATCTGCAGGAGTGATCCCTGTTTTTTGGGGTACTGCTGTCTGCAGTAACAGTTATTCTGTTTCCCGGTGTGATGTGAGGTGTTCTTCAAGGCTGCGTGCTGCAATGCTCTGTGGCCTTTTTACATTGCGGATCAGACAGATCTTTCGTTCAGGAAGAGGCTCTTCAATGGGAATCTGGACGATTTTCCCCTGAGCAATATGTTCAGCAGCAAGCTCTTCAGGGAAGAATCCGATTCCCAGGTTGTGCTGCACCATAGGGAAGATCTGGTCAGTAGTTGCCACTTCCATATCAGGTGAGAAGGGAAGGTTATGGCGCATAAAATACTGTGTATATAATTCTCTTGTACTGCTTCCGGGAGCAATCCCGATCAGAGGGATATCCTGCAGATCCTGAAGACAGTGTTTGTTGGAAGCTGTTTCCGCATATTCCTCTCCGCCTATAAGGATCTCGCGGAAAGAATAGAGGGGAATTCTCTGAAGCGGTTTTTTCAGGGCGACAGGTGTGGTAACTACTGCAAAGTCTACCAGACCGTTTTCCAGTGCCTGAACTGCCTGTGGTGTGGAATGATTAGAAATCCTCAGCTTTACATGTGGATAACGGTGATGAAAGACTTCCAGTTCGTTCAGCAAGAATAAACGCAGTGCGATTTCACTGGCACCAATATTTACAAGTCCGCTTTCCAGACCTTTATCTTTGAGAAGTTCATTTTCTCCTGATACAAGCTGTTCTATTGCAATTGATACATGTTCAAAAAGTCTTTCTCCTTCAATGGTCAGCTGTACTCCGCGATTGGAACGGATAAAAAGTTTACATCCCAGTTCATTCTCCAGAATGTTCATACACCGGGTAATGTTAGGCTGATTGTTTCCCATAACGTCGGCTGCTTTGGAAAAACTCTTATACTGGGCAACATAGTAAAAAATACGATAATAATCAAGAATCATGATACAGTCGGCTCCTTATGCTATATAAAAATAGAATATCTGATATAGAAAAATAACGTTTGTATATCAATGTGTGAATCAGTATAATACGACTGGGTCAAAAAATCAATATAAAAGTCCTGACAATAGGACGGAGACCAAAAGGGAAGGGAGATTACCGAATATGACAACAGCAAATAAGACAATTAAGATTAATGACGTAGAGGCAGCAAAGAAACTGGTCTGTGCGGCAGTCAGATGTCCATTTGATATTGACATTGTATCTAAAGGAAAAATTTTTATTGATGCCAAATCTATTCTCGGAGTATTAAGCCTTGATGTGGAAGAACCTCTGGAACTTAAATATGATGGTTATGATGAGGATTTTGAATCAGTGATAGCAGGTCTGGCATGTTAAGATTAAAGAAAGGAATTCGCAGGTGCAGATGACATCTACAAATCTTCTATATATTTATGTGATTATCATTAATGTAGTCACATTTTTTATCTATGGCTTGGATAAAAGCAGGGCAAAAGCCGGACAGTGGCGCATACCGGAAGCGCAGCTGATATTTCTGGCGGTGATCGGAGGGTCGGTGGGAGCTCTGGCCGGTATGAAGGTATTTCATCATAAAACAAGAAAGCCGAAATTTAAGACAGGAGTTCCGGCGATACTGATTATTCAACTAATTATTTATTTTTTGTTTTCGGGAAATGAGGGGATTATTCTGCGCTTATAGCAATCCTTATAAATAAGGCATATTGATTTTAGCTCATCAGAGCGTGAAATCCTGTGTCAGTAAAGCGGATATATTGTCCGCTTTCTTTTTTTGCCCGGATTATGGTATTGCTATAAGTAGATAAAATTGATTGTTACAGAGAACGAGGTATGTTATGCTACTCTTATATGAGAATTGCGGGAGTTGCTTTGGATGCAGAGCAATTCGCAGATATCAAGGCAGGGGAAAGACATCTCTTAACCCTGATATCATATGAAAAGCTGTCTGTTAAGTGAAAGAAGGACAGAAAAATAATACATGACAAAAATATAAGAGAGCAGGTGAAAAATATTGGACCAGGAAATTCAGGAGGCAAAAAGTTTATATTACAGCTATAAGCAGTATTTTTCAGACTATCTTCCGGCTTTGACGAAACTGGGGCTGAAAGTAGTAATGGCATTGCTGGTATTTGTGGGCGGGCGCAAAGTGATCCAGTGGTTTGTTTCTTTCATAAAGAAGTCCATGGAGCGTGCGTCTGTAGACAAAGGTGTGATCCAGTTTACAGGGTCGCTGTTGAGAATTGTACTTTACATTTTGCTGGTATTTAGCATTGCCACTCATTTTGGTGTAAAGGAATCCTCTATTGCAGCACTGCTTGGTACTGCCGGTGTAACGGTAGGTCTTGCATTGCAGGGCGGCCTTGCAAATATCGCAGGCGGGATCATGCTTCTGATCTTCAAACCATTTCAGGTGGGGGATTATATCATTATCGCACAGCAGAATGGGTGCGAAGGAACTGTATACAAAATAGAAATCTGTTATACAACTCTGATTTCCATAGATAACAAACACATTGTAATCCCAAATGGAACGCTGTCCGGCAGCATTATTACAAATGTAACTGCCAGAGATCTTCGTAAGCTGGAGATCAAAGTAGGAATTTCTTATGATTCAGACATTAAGAAAGCAAAAGCAATCCTAGAAGAAATCCTTCATAATGATGAAGATACGAAAGACGACCAGGGAATGGTGGTGTTTGTAGATGAGCTTGGAGAGAGCGCAGTGGTCATGGGCCTGCGTGTGTGGGTGGCTACGGAGAAATACTGGCCTGCCAGGTGGCGGCTTAATGAACTGATCAAAGAAGCATTTGATGCAAACGGAATTGAAATCCCGTACAATCAGTTACAGGTTCATGTGAAGAAACAGATATGATAACAACATAAGTCCTCTGAACCAACTATAAGGTTTAGAGGATTTATTGTTTGTACAGATTATAGCCAAATAATACCAAACAAGAATAAATAATCCTTGATCGATGGTGATTTATACCAATTTCACTGTCAGATATTGGTATAATACCACCAAAATAATATAAAATACGACAAAATAATTGACAATAGGACAACAGATTGCTATACTGGAGTCAAGTTAAACAACTAAGTGTTTTTATGAAGATGCAAAGGCGCATGTAAGTAAATGGATTGCTGCACGATTTTTATACATTGCAAAGACGCAAAAATATAAAAACACTTTTTTTGTACCCAAAATTAACTTCGTGATTGTAACTAAGTAACAATGTACAGAAAGAAAAGGAGAGAAAACTATGAAAATGTACAAAAAAGTTATGGCAGCAGCTCTTGCAGGAGTAATGACAGTTTCCATGTCCGCTACAGCATTTGCAGCAGATGATGACGGCTATATTCTCAAAGCCACAAATGAAGATTCCAAATCATCCGACAATGATCTGGTGATCGCAATCGAAGGAAGCGTAAGCTCCATGGATCCGGCAAACATTCCGGATACAAACGCAATCTCTGCTACACGTGGTGTATACGAGACACTGGTTTCTTTTGATGAGAACCAGGAATTAACAGGCAAACTTGCTGAATCATGGGAAGTTTCCGATGACTCTCTTACTTATACTTTCAAACTTCGTCAGGGCGTTAAATTCCAGGACGGAACAGACTTCAATGCAGCAGCAGTTAAAGCAAACTATGATCGTGTAGTTAACAAAGACAACAACCTTCGTCAGAGAAGAACATTTATCGTAACTAACGAAGACGGATCTGAAACACCTCGTGTAGACAGCATTGAAACACCGGATGATTACACACTGGTTATCAAACTGACACAGGCATGGGCACCATTTATCAACCGTCTGACACAGTTCTGTATCATCAGTCCTGCAGCTCTTGAAGAGTATGGCAATGATATTATGAATCATCCATGCGGAACCGGCCCATATGTATGTACAGAATGGGAAGAGGGAGACCACACAAGCTTTAAGCGCAATGATGATTACTGGGGAGACAAACCGGGCGTTGACACTGTAACAATCAAAGAGGTTCCGGAAGCGGGTGCACGTACAGCTATGCTTCAGACAGGTGAAGCAGACTTCATCTATCCTACACCGTCTGACCAGATTGAAGCAATCAAAGGAACAGACGATGTAAACATTCTTACAACAGACTCCAACATCATGAGATATGTAACTCTGAACATGGATCTGGAACAGCTTTCTGATGTAAAAGTACGTCAGGCTATGAACTATGCGATCGACAAAGATGCATACATCCAGTTAATGTATTCCGGATACGGAAAACCAGCTACATCTGTAGTTCCATCTATCATCGGCGGATATGAAGAGCAGGAAGCTTACACATATGATGTAGACAAAGCAAAAGAACTTATGAAAGAAGCCGGATACGAAGACGGATTCAAACTTACTCTGTGGGGCGATAACACAACACAGGAAATCAAAGGTATGACATTTATTTCCCAGCAGCTTGCTCAGATCGGTATCGAAGTTGACGTTCAGCCAATGGAGCCTGCAACTGTAAGTGACAAGATTTATGTTGACAAAGAAGATGCTGAGATCAATATGTGGTATGTAAACTGGTCTGCATCTGACTTCACAATGGATGGTTCTTTACGTTCCCTGCTTTACAGCACAATGTGCCCTCCTACAAGTGCAAACACAGCATATTTCAACGATGCTGATTTTGATAAAGATATGGATGAAGGTCTTGCAACAGCTAACGAAGAAGAACAGGCTAAATACTATAGCGATGCTCAGAAGATCGCATGGGAAGCATGCCCATGGTTATTCCTTGGCAATGACCAGATCATCTATTCTACAAAATCTTATCTGTCTGGCGTATATGTATCTCCGGATGGAGCATTTAACTTCGCAAATGCAACTTTAGCACAGTAGTAATTTGTTTGAGAACAGGCTGCGAAGAACATAAATCTGGCTGCCTGATCTGAAATTGCAGCAATTCCATAAAAATACTGCCGATACAGCAGTGTGAATACAGGACAAGGATGTTCAAACCGGAGAACTGCCATAAGATTCACTATGGCAGTTCTCCGACTATAAAGCATCAAATATAAACAACAGGTAAGAAAATGATAAGGAGGAAAAATATGGGACGTTATTTAGGTAAACGTTTGATAAGCACGATCCCGCTGCTTCTGGTTATCTCATTCGTAGTATTTATGTTTATCCATATGATTCCCGGTGATCCGGCAAGACTGGTAGCCGGTCAGGATGCAACAAAGGAAGATGTGGCAGTTGTACGTGAACAGCTGGGACTGGATGAGCCACTATTTGTACAGTATGGCAAATATATGAAAGGTCTTTTTACAGGAGATCTGGGAAACTCTATCAAAAACGGTAAAACCGTAGCAGAGACAATCGCACCAAGACTGAAACCAACTATCATGCTGACATTCTCATCCATGATATGGGCTGCGATCATCGGTATTGCAATCGGTATCATCGCTGCCGTATTTCATGGCAGAATTCTTGATTATGTAGGTATGATCATAGCAATCGCAGGTATATCTGTTCCAAGTTTCTGGTTAGGTCTGGAATTAATCCAGCTTTTCTCAGTAAGCCTGGGATGGCTTCCAACCAGTGGACTGGAAACCTGGAAGAGCTACATTCTTCCATCACTTACAATGGGAGCAGGAATCATGGCCGTACTTGCCAGATTTTCCAGATCTTCCATGCTTGAGACCATGCGTGAGGACTATGTGCGTACCGCACGTGCCAAAGGTCTTTCTGAATCACTGGTTGTTATGCGCCATGCATTTAAGAACTCTCTGATCGAGATCGTAACAGTAGCCGGACTTCAGATCGGTGGTCTTCTTTCCGGATCTGTTATGGCAGAGACAGTATTCTCCATTCCTGGGCTTGGACGTCTTCTGGTAGACTCCATCCAGATGAGAGATTACAAAGTTGTTCAGGCATTACTTCTGTTCTTTGCTACAGAATATATCCTGATCAACCTGATCGTAGATGTTCTTTATGGCGTGATTAACCCAAGAGTACGTTATGAGTAGAGGAGGAGAGAAGATGGCAGATAAGAACACAACATCAAACATTAACCTTGCTGCTGCCGAAGAACTCCCTAAGGCACAGAGCAAGTTCAAAGAATTTGTCAAGAAATTCATAAAGAGAAAAACAGCAGTGATTTCTCTGGCATTTATAGTTTTTATTATCTTAATGGCAATTATCGGACCGTATGTAGTTCCGTATGATCCGCAGGCACCGGATTACACAGCTATGATGCAGGGGCCAAGCGCAGCCCACATCTGGGGAACCAATGAATACGGACAGGATGTTTTCTCCCGTCTGATGGTTGGTACCAGACTTTCTCTTACATGCGCGCTGACAGCGACGATCATTGGTACGGCTATCGGTGTTGTTCTCGGACTGATCGCAGGTTTCTACGGCGGAATTATCGATTCCCTGATTATGAGATGCTGTGATGTACTTTTCGCTTTCCCTGATATCCTGCTGGCTATCGCAGTTGTTGCCATCATCGGACAGGGTATGGTAAACGTTATGATCGCAGTTGCGGTATTTACAGTGCCGTCCTTCGCACGAATCATACGAAGCGCGACGATTTCCGTAAAGCAGGCTCCTTATGTAGAGGTTGCCCGTTCCCTGGGATGCTCAAACACAAGAATCCTGTTTGTACATATTTTCCCTGGTACGATTCAGTCCATGATCGTTAACTTTACCATGCGTGTAGGTACTGCGATCCTTGCTGCATCATCCTTAAGCTTCCTGGGATTCGGTGCAAACGTCACAGAGCCTGACTGGGGTTCCATGCTTTCCACAGGACGTAACTATCTGAATACAGCTCCTCACATGGTACTGTTCCCTGGTATTCTGATCTTCCTTACAGTTCTGGCATTCAACCTGCTGGGCGACGGTCTCAGAGATACCCTGGATCCAAAGATGAACTAGGAGGAAGAAACCATGGCAGAAAAATTATTAGAAGTAAAGAATCTCCGTACGGAGTTTAAAAGAGATAAAACATGGGTGACAGCAGTTAATAATGTAAGTTTCTCCATTCAGCCGGGTGAGATTCTTGGTCTGGTAGGAGAGTCCGGATGCGGTAAATCCGTAACTTCCCTTTCCATTATGAAACTTCTGGCACGTAACAGTAAGATTTCCAACGGTGAGATCCTGCTTAATGGCAAGGATCTTCTCAAAGAAGATAAAAAAGGCATGAGAAAGATCAGAGGACGTGAAGTTGCCATGATCTTTCAGGAGCCGATGAACTCTCTGAACCCATGTATGAGAATTGAGAAACAGCTGACAGAAGCAATCCTGCTCCATAACAATTTCTCAAAAGAAGAAGCGCACAACAGAGCATTCGAAGTACTGAAATCAGTAGGTATCCCTGAACCGGATATGACATTAAAGAGTTATCCGCACCAGCTTTCAGGCGGTATGTGCCAGCGTGTTATGATTGCTATGGCAATGTCCTGTGAGCCGGAGCTTCTCATCGCGGACGAGCCGACTACAGCCCTTGACGTTACCATTCAGGCACAGATCCTGGAGCTGATGGAGGAGATCAGGGCAAAGAAGAATACAGGCATTCTGATGATCACACATGACCTTGGTGTTGTCGCTGAAATGTGTTCCAGAGTTGTTGTTATGTATGCCGGCCGAATCGTAGAAGAAGCGCCTGTGCAGGAACTTTTTGCAGATCCGAAACATCCATATACACAGGGGCTGATCGGTTCTGTACCGAAACTTGGAAGTGGTGTGGAATCTCTTCCGTCCATTCCGGGAAGCGTACCGGATCTGTCCGTAATGCCGAAAGGATGTAAGTTTGCACCGAGATGTAAATATGCAATGGATATCTGCCATCAGCAGGAACCGGAGCTTGCAGATATCAACGAAGCAGGAACCAGAAAATGCAGATGCCATCTGCTCAACAAAATCGGAAAGGAGGCGTAACCTGTGAGCGAGCCGTTATTATCAGTAAAGAATATGAAGAAAACATTCCAGGCAAACGGAGGAATGTTCAGCAAGAAGAAATTTGTCCATGCGGTAAATGACGTATCTTTTGATATTTATCCGGGTGAAACTTTTTCGCTGGTAGGCGAGTCCGGCTGTGGTAAATCCACGACAGGTAAACTGATCGATCATCTGATCACACCTGACTCCGGTGAAATCTGGTTTGAGGGAAAAGAAATCTCCAAACTTTCAGAGAAAGAAATGCGCCCGTTACGTTCAGATATCCAGATGGTTTTCCAGGATCCATACGGTTCCCTGAATCCGAGAATGAAAGTTCAGGATCTCATCGGTGAGCCACTTCTGATTCACACAAATATGAGTGCAGGCGAGCGTCTTAAGAAAGTGCATGAACTTTTGGGAACAGTAGGTTTAAGCCCATCACACGGAGAACGTTACCCACATGAATTTTCCGGTGGTCAGCGTCAGCGTATCGGAATTGCCAGAGCACTGACTGTACAGCCAAAGCTTATCATCGCAGATGAGCCGGTATCAGCGCTGGATGTTTCTATCCAGGCGCAGGTATTAAATCTTCTGCAGCAGTTACAGAAAGACTTTAATCTTACCTATTTGTTCATTTCCCATGACCTGAGTGTCGTTGAGATGATTTCAGACAGGATCGGTGTTATGTATCTGGGTACGATCGTAGAGACAGCTCCGAAGAAAGAACTGTATGCAAACCCGAGACATCCATATACAAGAGCACTTCTTTCAGCAGTTCCGATCCCGGATCCGGAAGTGAAGAAAGAGCGTATTACTTTAAAAGGTGATCTTCCAAGTCCGAGTAATCCGCCAAGTGGATGCCTGTTCCATACACGCTGCCCACATTGTACAGAAAAATGTAAGACACAGGTGCCGACACCTGTTGAAATTGCACCGGGTCATATTGTAAAATGTCATTATCCGGAACTTACAGAATAGGAATTCCGAAATAACAATATTACACCTGAAGATGAACAGTGAAGAAAACAGGATTCACTGAAAGATACAGGTTATCATGAATGGATGAGGAAAGAGGGGCTATGTTTACTGAGGAAAGACAAAGCGCAATAGAGAAATGCCTTCGTGAAAATGGAAAAGTCAAGGTTAAGGAATTGAGTGAAATCTTTCAGGTCACAGAAGACTGTATCCGAAAAGATCTTAAGACTCTTGAAAACGCCGGTAAGTTAAAGAGAACCTACGGCGGCGCAATCCTTTCACAGGATTATCCGCTGAAGAGAGACGTAGTAGACAGACGCCAGTTTAACCTTGACAAAAAGAGAACAATTGCAGCCAAAGCATTTAAACTGATTAAGAATAACGAAACGATTTTCCTTGATATTTCTACCACAAATATCGAACTGGCAAAGCTTCTTGCCACGTCAAATATGCGTGTGGTAGTGGTGAGCAATATGATAGATATCCTGCAGATCCTTGCCACAAATCCGTCTATTACTGCAATCGGTACAGGGGGAACAATGTACCAGACAGTAAACGGATTTATGGGAGCTGCAACGATAGAAGTGATTAAGCAGTATAGCTTTGACCGTGCATTTATAGGAAGCTGCGGTGTGGATATGACTGATTGTGCAATTACTACATTGGGGGTAGAGGACGGATTGACAAAGAAAGCAGCCGTGTACAGCAGCAGACATAAATATGTTGTTATGGAAAAGGATAAATTCTATTTCAACGATTCCTATAAATATGCATACTTTGATGATATCAGCGGAATTGTTACGGATGAATTTCCAGATGATACGATCGTGAGTACACTGGAGAGAGCAGGGGTGAAATTGTTCTGATACAGGTAGGTCTTCGGGGGACTTATCTGATCTGGTTAAATCAGTCAGCAGAATGGATGATCTGTCTGGCTTAAATGAAAAAGATGGAGGCAAGTACGTGAAAGAATATATTTTGGAAGCCTGTGTAGATTCTGTAGAATCTGCTATGGCAGCGGTTGAGGGAGGCGCAGACAGGCTGGAACTCTGCGGCAACCTGATCATCGGCGGAACCACTCCGGGACCGTGGCTTTTTGATGAGATAAGAAAGCGTTCGGATATCAGGATCCATGCCCTGATCCGTCCGCGTTTTGGAGATTTCTGCTATACAGATGCAGAATTTTCCATGATAAAGCATGCAGTAGAAGATTTCAGGAAAATGGGTGCTGAAGGTGTTGTATTTGGGGTGCTGAAACCGGATGGCACATTAAACATGGAACAGATGAAAGAACTGATGGAGGCGGCAGGGGATATGTCAGTGACCCTTCACAGAGCTTTTGATGTATGCGTGGATCCAATAGAAACAATGGAACAGGCAATCTCACTGGGAATCAATACGATCCTTACTTCAGGCCAGCGCAATGTATGTCTGCAGGGGGCAGATCTGCTGAAGGAACTGGTAGAGAAGAGTCTGGGACGTATCACGATCCAGGCAGGAAGCGGCGTGGGAGCAGAAGTGATCCGCCAGCTTTATCCGCTTACAGGAGTCAGGGCTTATCATATGACAGGAAAGAGAGTCATTGACAGTGAGATGCAGTTTCGCAAGGATGGAGTCAATATGGGACTTCCGATGCTGAGCGAATATGAGATATGGCGTACGGATGTAGATAATATCCGTGCCGCAAAGAAAGTTCTGGAGGAATTATAATGGCAGAACCGAGAGTTTTTTTAAAAGAGAACAGGGGCCGAATTGAAGAGAACTACCTGGAGCAGGCAAAGAGCCTGCCCCGGGTTTTTGCGCCTGTAGACGAGAAATTACAGAAATGTACAGAGGAAGTGGCACTTGCATGTAAATATTTATATGCGTTTATGCCGTACAGTGACATTGGCAATTACCCGTTTGAAGTATTTCTGGACTATGCGGAGAATGGTGTGAGGCTCTGGAAAGAGAATCCGCAGGTTGCAGACCTTCCGGAAGAAATCTTCCTGAATTATGTGCTGTTTCACAGAGTAAATGAGGAGGAGATCGCACAGTGCAGAACTTATTTCCGCGCAGAGATCGGAAGCAGAATACAGGGAATGAACTTCAGAGAAGCAGCGCTGGAAGTGAACTACTGGTGTGCCGAAGAAGCTACTTATCATTGTACAGATGACCGTACGTTATCTGCGATTTCTGTATACCGCAGAGGAAATGGCAGATGTGGTGAAGAGTCTGTGTTCACTGTAAATGCACTGCGAAGTGTAGGCGTACCTGCCCGCCAGGTATATGCACCGAAGTGGTCTCACTGCGATGACAATCACGCCTGGGTAGAGATCTGGTGTGACGGTAAATGGTACTTCCTTGGAGCCTGTGAGCCTGAAGAAATCCTGAATAAAGGATGGTTTACAAACGCTTCTTCCAGAGCAATGATGATCCATTCACGTGTGTTTGACACCAAGATCCCGGAAGGCGAGGTGATCGGCACAGATGGTATGGTGACCATGCTGAATGAATTGAAGAGGTATGCAGTAACCAAAGAAATTACAGTAACAGTAAAGGATGCGCAGGGGTTACCCGCAGAGGGAGCTGAGGTTTCCTTTGAGGTACTGAACTATTCAGAGTATGCCCCGATCGCAGAGAAGAAAACAGACAGTAAGGGAACTGCCAGACTGACAACAGGACTTGGAAGTCTGCATATTTCCGCAAGAATGTGTTCTGACGGCGAGTGGTTCTATGCGGAAGCAGTTATGAACACTGAGAAAGAAGATAACTGTGAACTTTGTCTGGTACCGCAGGACGAAAGAAATGACGGCGAATCAGAAAAGTGGACAGCAGCAGATATATTTGCTCCTCATGATGCACCTGTAAACACAGACATGCCGACTCCGGAACAGAAGGCGAAGGGAAATAAGCGTCTGGCAGCAGCCAATGCACACAGAGAGCAGAAAGTAAGAAACTGGTCAAATCCGGAATGTGAACGTTTCCTGGAAAAAAAGGTAAACAGGATAGAAGAAGCCATTGCTGCCTCATACAGAGAAGATCTCCTGAGGGTTCTTACAGAGAAAGACAGAACTGACTGTATCAGTGACGTTCTGGAGGAACATCTGGAGCTGGCAATTCCATATCATGGTATGATGAAAAAGGATACCTTTGTATCTTATGTGTTAAATCCAAGAGTAGATGATGAAGTTCTTCAGAAATACAGAAGAGAGATTAAGAAGCATTTTTCCAGAGCTGAGAAACAGGAGCTGAGAGATGATCCTTCCAGAATCTGGAATCTGATCGAGAAGGCAATTGTTTCCAGACCGGAGAAAGAGCGTTCCAGTGTGATCACAACACCGGCAGGATGCATAAGGACCTGTACAGGAAGCTTCCTGTCAAAGAAAATCCTGTTTGTTGCAATAGCGAGAACCCTTGGAGTAGCGGCAAGACTGAATCCACATGATCGTTCTATGGAATATATGGAAAACGGAAGATTCGTTCCTGTGCTTGCAAGAACAGAGAAGAACTGTACTCTGATCCTGAAAGCAGGAGAGACTGTACAGTGGAAATATTTCCAGAACTGGAGTATTGCAAAACTGGAGAATGGAAGATATACATCACTGAAACTGGGAGCAGAGAATTTCGAAGATCAGATCCTAAATCTGCCGTTGGAATCCGGAAACTACAGGATTCTTACTTCAAACAGACTTCCAAATGGAAATATGTTTGCAAATGAATATCATTTTGAAATTCAGCCCGGAGAGACAAAGGAAATCGAGCTGGTACTCAGGGAAGCAGATCTGGAGGATATGCTGGAGAATATTTCCATGCCGGAATTTATGCTGAAAACTGAGGATGGTACAGAGTTGAAAGCATCTGACCTTACAGCAGACGGAAAACATATCCTGATGTTTCTGGAAGAAGAAAAAGAGCCTACTGAGCATATCTTAAATGAAATGATGGAGCAGGAAGAGGCTTTCGCAGAATATGCAGAGCAGATTATTTTTGTAGTGAGAAGTAAAGAAGCACTGGAGACACCGACACTGTCCAAAGCACTTGCAAAGTTAAAAAATATTCAGATTTATTATGATGATTTCTCAGAGATTATCAATACTCTGGGAAGACGTATGTACGTAGACCCGGATAAACTTCCGCTGATCATTGTGACGAATGGAACCCTGAATGGGATTTATGCGACCAGCGGTTACAATGTAGGAACCGGGGATATGCTGTTGAGATTAATGTAAATAAATACAGGAGATAAGAAATCATGTATCAGTTTAACAGAAAAGAATATGAAGAACGTATGAAATGGTATCAGGATGCCCGTTTCGGAATGTTTATCCACTGGGGCTTATATTCTATTCCTGCAAGAGGAGAATGGGTACGCAGTACAGAGGAGATGCCTGAGGAAGAATACCTTCCGTTTATGAAAGAATTTGATGCCAGAGACTATAACCCGAAACAGTGGGCAAAAGAGGCAAAGGCAGCAGGTATGAAATATGTAGTTCTGACTGCGAAACACCATGATGGTTTCTGTTTATTTGACAGTAAATACACAGATTATAAAGTTACCAATACACCTGCAGGAAGAGATCTGATCAAAGAATATGTGGAAGCTCTTCGCGAAGAAGGTCTGAAAGTCGGTCTGTATTTCACCTTACTTGACTGGCATCATCCGGACTATCCTCATTACGGAGACCGCATCCATCCTATGAGAAACCATCCGGAATGCAGTAATGAAAACAGAGATTTTTCTCGTTATATAGAGTATATGTACAATCAGGTGGAAGAGGTCTGCACAAATTATGGAAAAATCGATATTATGTGGTTTGACTTTTCCTATGACGATATGCGAGGCGAGAAATGGGGAGCAACCAGACTGATAGATATGGTCCGCAGATTACAGCCGGGAATCATCATTGATAACCGTCTGGAAGTCAGTGGTGAGGGAAGAGGATCTCTGTATGAATGCGATCCGACACCGTATCATGGCGATTTTATAAGCCCGGAACAGATCATCCCGCCGGAAGGAATCTGTGACAAAGAAGGGAATCCGATGGTATGGGAAGCATGCTTCACCATGAACAATAACTGGGGCTACTGCGCAAATGACCACTATTACAAACCTGCTTCCATGCTGATCAAGAAGCTGGTAGAGTGTGTTTCCAAAGGTGGAAATATGATCCTGAATGTAGGACCTGATGCGAAAGGTAAATTCCCGAAAGAATCCTCCGCGATCCTGGCGGAAATCGGACGCTGGATGGATAAGAACCATGACAGTATCTATGGATGCGCTCCGGCAGCAGATATTCCGAAACCGGATTATGGACGTATTACCAGAAAAGGAAATAAGTATTATGTCCATATTTATGAGAATACATTAGGACCACTGCCGCTGATTGGATTTGACAAGAATAAGATTGTGAAAGTACGTGCCCTGGATGACGGACATGAAGTGCCGATCTCTACTTTATGGGTGCACAGCGATTATCCGGATATCGCATTTGTTGACCTTGGCCCGGATCCTGTACTGCCGGATCCTGTAGACTATGTGCTGGAAGTGGAGATGGCTGAATAAAGATATAGAATACAAAAAAAGCTGCCGTATGGCAGCTTTTTTGTATTTCTTAACCGAACTGAGATGCAGGTGTCCGCCTGGCTCAACAACGGTTTCTCTTGTTTACGAAATAATTCAGAATCCCGCCGCCTATGATAATAACAAGAGCAACAGCAACAACACGTTTCGCTGCTTCCTGCGGCATCTGGCTTTTGGAACCGATGGAATCGGAATAGAAAGTCAGGGTATAATTGATCTCATGAGGGGTACCCATGGCGGTAGTGTCTGCGATTACCGGCATGCTCTCATCCATAATGGTAACCGGGATCTGGAATTCAGAATTCGTTCCTTCCTCATTGACAGGGAGATATTTTTTACCGTCAACGATCATGTAGTCATAATTAGAGCTGCTCCACTGGATATCGGCAGTTACTTCGCCGTTTTTCACAGTGATCAAAGTCGGTGAAGTGACACTGGCTTTGCCGCTTCCACCTTCCAGCTCTACCTGGATGGAATACTCCCCATCTTCTTTATCAAGAGTGAAAGCCTGTGCAGCAGGAACAGAAGTCCATACTGACAGACAGCAGATCAAAGCTGCCAGAACTGCAAAAATCTTTCTCATATTTCTTTCCTCACTTAAATTCGATAATTTTCATCATCCCACAATTGAAATTAATTGTCAATACCTCGTTGAAAAAGTTATCCTGTTTTAGTATAATAAAAGGTGCTGTCCGCACGCAACATCATTGAGAACGTAGTGAACAGTGAGCACAATAAATGAATATCTGTGAATTGCTTTGCTGCGAAGCAGCTCCTGCAATTCTGATATCATAAAAATGTATATGCAAATCACAGGAGGATATGGTAATGAGAGGAATTTTATACGGAGTAGGAGTTGGCCCCGGAGATCCGGAACTTATGACATTAAAGGCAGTGCGCCTGATCAAAGAGAATGATATTATTGCAGTACCGGGCGCAGAGGTGCGTGAAACAGTTGCATATAAGATCGCAGTACAGGCAGTACCTGAGCTTGCAGACAAAGAACTTCTGCCAATCTATATGCCAATGACACACGATAAGGCAGAACTGGAACTGAACCATGAAAAAGGAGCCAAGGCGCTGGAAGCAGCACTTGATACAGGTAAGAATGTAGTATTTCTGACACTTGGAGATCCGACTATCTATTCAACATTTTCATATGTGCAGAAGAGAGTAGAAGCAGATGGATATGAGACAAGACTGGTAAGCGGCATCACTTCCTTCTGCGCAACAGCAGCACGCCTGAATATCCCGCTTACAGAGTGGAACCAGCCTCTTCATGTACAGCCTGCAGTTCACCGCCTTGACAGTGAACTGGATCAGCCGGGTACCTATGTGCTGATGAAATCCGGCAAAAAGATGAATCAGGTAAAGGAAATTCTGGCAAAAAGCGGACGCAATATCCGTATGGTGGAGAACTGTGGAATGCCGGATGAGCATATTTACAACAGTGTAGAAGAAATTCCGGATGATGCAGGCTATTATTCTCTGATCATTGCAAAGGAACAGGATGGAGGATTATGATCGAAACCAGAGATCTGACAAAAACCTTTGACAATTTTACAGCAGTGGATTCCCTGAACCTGAAAATTGAAAAAGGTGAGTTTTTTGGTCTTCTCGGACCAAACGGAGCAGGCAAGACAACGACCATCAGTCTGCTCTCAACCCTTCTTCTTCCGACAAAGGGAGAAATCCTCATAGACGGTCAGCAGCTTACAAGACAACGTCCCGATCTGAAGAGAAAAATCAGTGTGATCACCCAGGAATATTCCATGCGTCAGGATATGAATATGGATGAGATTATGGAATACCAGGGACGGCTCTATTTTATGCCGCGAAAGCAGATAAAAGAAAGAACAGAAGAGCTTCTGGAGTTCTGTGACCTGCTGAAATTCCGCAAGCGTACAGTCCGTAAGCTTTCAGGTGGAATGAAGCGTAAGCTGATGGTCTGCCGGGCATTACTGACAGATCCGGAGATATTGCTTCTGGATGAACCCACAGCAGGAATGGATGCTCTTTCCAGGAGACAGATGTGGAATCTTCTGCGTAAGCTTAATGAGAAAAACCTGACGATCCTGCTGACTACTCATTATATGGAAGAAGCACAGAGTCTCTGCAATCGTGTGGCACTGATGGATCATGGAAAGCTGGAGGAGGTAAGTACTCCGCAAGCATTGATCGAGAGTCTTGGTGCTTATGCAGTAGACGAGATGACAGCAGATGGAACACAGAATCACTATTTCCATACACGCCAGGAAGCAATCCGGTATCTGGAAGAGCTTACAGGGCAGGCGTCTCTTCGTGAGACAACACTGGAAGACGTCTTTGTAGAAAGAGCCGGGAAACATTTGATTTCAAAATAGCAGATATTAACTGAATCAGGGAAGTCCCCTGCGGAGGCTGCGAAAAAAGTTAGAATAATCTGGAGAAAAATGTATGGGAATTATAACAATATTATGGGAGAAGTGGGTAGAATTCCGCCGGGACTTCTATAAGATCACGCTGGCAGCAATGATCGCACCGCTAATGTATCTGATCGTATTCGGAATGGGAATCCAGACCACTTCTCATGGACAGCCATACCTGAACTTTCTGATTCCGGGTGTGGTATCATTGACAACTATGAACGGAAGCTTCAACGCCATTGCGCAGAACCTAAACGTACAGAGACTGTATGAGAAGGCTTTTGATCAGGTGATGATCTCCCCCACACCATTATGGCAGTTTATTGCCGGACAGATCATCGGGGGAAGTCTGCGCGGTCTGTATGCAGGAGGAATCATACTGCTTCTTACAGCACCTATTGAGACAGGACTGATTTTCAACGGATGGTCCTTTCTGGTGATGTTCCTGAACGGAGCGGTATTCTCAGCCATCGGCGTGGTGGTCTCCTTTCTGGCAAAAAACCACGCAGACGTGCCGAGGTTTTCCAATTATATCATTATGCCTATGGCATATTTGTGTAACACCTTTTTCTCAACAGAGAAACTTCCGGGATTTGTAGGCAAGTTTGTATCAGCCTTGCCATTATCCCAGACCAGCCATCTGATGAGAAGCATTTCATCAGGTGAGGCGGTGAATTACGCTGGTATTGGGATCCTGCTTCTTTATTTGCTGGTGTTTACTGTAGCAGCATCATGGTTTATTTATAAGAAGAAAAATCTGTAACTGACTGACAAGGAGGAGCCTGTGCTTCTCCTTGACTTATTTATGTATTCGCAAAATCAAGTGCAATAACCAATATTCGCCTGACTGCTACTCAGAAGTATCAGTGGTATTTGTGAGAACATGAAGATTATCAATTTTTCTCTTTTTTTCAGCCGGCAGATAACAGTTACATATAATAGTCTCGCACAAACTGTACAAACTGCTTTACATGGGGGTTCAGAATCCTGTTTTTGCTGTAGACTATATAGAAACTGCGCTTATGGGCAGCTTCCTCCAGCGGAAAGACAAGAATCTGCTTTGTCCTCTGCAGGTCATTGACAGAGCGTGATGAAAGAATAGAGATTCCCAGACCATTAACAATGGACTTTTTGATGCTTTCCAGGTCATTCATGCGGGCGATCACATTCAGATTGCCTGTTGTGATGCCTGTGCGCTCCAGAAAAAGGTCCATTTCTTTTTTTGTGCCGGAGCCTTTTTCCCTGAGGATAATAGAATCTTTCAGGAAATCATGAAAAATAGCGGGTGTTTCTCTGTCCTTGAGTGCAAGATAGTGATCTGTTACAGGAGTTGCTATGACCAGCTCATCATGGCAGAAAGGAATAAATACGCAGCTTTCATCACGTGTATTCTGGCCTACCAGAGCCAGATCTACAGTTCCGTCCAGTACCCGGCTGATGGATTCTGAACTGTCTGACTGTATGGAGTGAAAATAAACATCAGGGTGCGTTTTGCCGAAAGCAGCAAGCAATTCCGGCAAAAGATAAGAAGAAGGAATGGTAGATGCAGCCAGATCTATCATATGTTTGTGGGCACCTGTAAAATTTTCAAGCAGGTTATTTCTGATTTCCAGCATACGGACTGCACTGTCATAAAGCTGGTAGCCTTTGGCTGTGATCGTTGTTTTCTTTGTAGTACGGATGATCAGTTTCATATGCAGTTCATCTTCCAGGGAACGTATATGCGCACTGATCGTAGGCTGTGTCAGATAGAGGCGGCGGGCTGCCTCTGAGAAGCTGCCGTAGTCCACGACAGCGACGAATGCTTCTAATTGTTTAAATTCCATTGTGAAACTCTCCTTTTATAGCAATGCAGATAATGCAGCTAAAGCAATATCCAGTTCCTGTTTTGTATTCTCGGATCCGAAAGAAAACCGGAGAGTACCTTTCGGGTATGTTCCAAGGGTTTTATGGGCATTTGGTGCACAGTGAAGGCCAACTCTTGTCATAATTCCGTAAGTACTGTCCAGCTCAAAGGCGGCCTGAGCCATGTCCATATGTAAGGTCTGGACAGATACAACTGCACAACGGTTTTCAGTATTTTTTTTACCGATAATACGCAGAAATTTTTCTTCAGGATCCAGATTCAGGATACCATCTATAAAGTATTGTGTCAGCATTAATTCATGTTGGCGGATTTCTTCCATGGACTGTTTCTCCAGATCACAGAGTGCGGCATGAAGTCCCAGAATCCCAGGTATATTGGGAGTTCCGGGCTCGAAACGATCAGGAAGAAATGCCGGTACTTCTTCAGAATGAGAGGCACTTCCTGTTCCACCGCTGATAAGAGGCTCAATCTGCGCTGCCAGTTTATTGCGGATCAGAAAGCCACCTGTTCCCTGTGGCCCTCTGAGTCCCTTGTGACCTGTAAATGCCAGTGCGTCTATGTGACATTTCTCCATATCAATGTTAATGGTTCCTGCCGTCTGTGCAGTGTCCAGAATAAAAAGAAGCCCATGTTCTTTGCAGAAATCTCCGATTTCCTGTGCTGGCATGACAGTTCCGCATACATTAGAAGCATGAAGACAGACCACAAGCTTAGTCTCAGGACGAAGGAGTGCGGTCGCTTTATCAAGCAGAAGACTGCCGTCAGAAGCGCATGGGATCCTGTCAAAAGAAATTCCATGTTTCTCCAGCTGTACAAGGGGACGCATCACTGCATTATGCTCCATGGCAGTTACAAGTACATGATCGCCGGGTTTCAGAAGTCCTTTCAGAAGAACATTCAGACTGGCAGTGATATTTTCTGTAAAAATAACATTCTTACCCTTTCCGGAAGTAAAGTGAAAGAGCCTCAGAAGCTGTTCTCTTGTTTCAAAAATCTGTTCCTCCACAGAATAAGCTGCCCGGTATCCTCCCCGGTTCACATTCACAGCAGAGCCTGACAGGTAATCATAAACTGCCTGTGCAACAGATGGTGCCTTGGGAAAAGACGTACTGGCCTGATCCAGATAGATTTTATTCATAAATAAATCCTTTCGTTTGTCATGGGCGGAAACCCACTGCCTTTAGGCGGTGGGAGGAGCCTTGTAAATTGTTATCTATTATCCTTGACTCTCAATATATTTTTGTATAGTTGCTGATGACACTTCTCCAATGCTGCAAGCAAAATAACCATCTGACCAAAATATTTTTTTCTTCCAATATTGTTTTGATAAGACCGAATTATACTTTTGCCATAAGTAGTATGTTGTTTCCTGTTTTACAATTTTAACAATGTCGCATACTCTATCCGTTGCATCATAACTTAACAAAAATGTATATGGTCTTTGTCTGTTTCCATAGCAATTATTTCGTAGCCACGAGTATTAGCTATATCGAGAATCTTTTGTTTCACATCATCAGCAATAGAGCCTTGTAGTAGTTGTTTGCGGTATTTGGTTACAAGAACTATATGTACTTTCAGACTGTATTTTCGTCTGTTATGACGATAATATCTATTATCCATAAATCACCTCTGATAGTTATTGACGTTCACTAAATATTAGTATACACTATTGCTAGTGAAGTATCAATGAGAGGAATAAATTTTATGGAACAGATAACTATAACTGCAAAAGTTCAGATAGTTGCAACTGATACAGATAAAGTTTTGCTTAATAAAACAATGTCTGTTTATTGTGATGCCTGTAATTATGTTTCAGATTATGTATTCCGCACACATGACCTAAAGCAGTTCTCACTCAATAAAATTTTGTACTCTACTCTAAGAGAAAAGTTCAGTCTCAAATCACAAATGGCGCAGTCTGTTTTTAAAACGGTTATCGCAAGATATAAGACCATTCTTGAAAATCAGAATGAATGGATAAAACCATCTTTTAAAAAACCTCAGTACGACCTGGTTTGGAACAGAGATTATTCTTTAACTCAAAACTGCTTTTCCGTCAATACGCTTAATGGTCGTGTGAAACTTCCTTATTTTGCTGAGGGTATGTCTAAGTATTTTAACCATTCTATTTACAAGTTTGGTACTGCCAAACTTGTAAATAAACATGGTAAATACTATCTGCATATACCAGTTACCTATGAGGTTGAAGAAAGTAATATTTCTGATATTTGTAATGTTGTAGGTATTGACAGAGGTATTAACTTTGTTGTTGCAACTTATGACAGTAAACATAAGTCTGGATTTGTTAGTGGTAAAGCTATTAAACAGAAACGGGCTAATTATTCCAGGCTTCGTAAAGAACTTCAAATGCGACATACGCCATCCTCAAGGCGAAGACTAAAAGCTATCGGTCAGCGAGAAAACCGTTGGATGCAGGATATTAACCATCAGGTATCGAAGGCACTCGCCACCGGTAATCCAAAGCATACTCTCTTTGTATTAGAAGATTTGACTGGTATTCGCAATGTTACAGAACGTGTCAAAACAAAAAAACGCTATGTTTCTGTATCATGGTCTTTTTATGACCTTGAGCAGAAGCTGATTTACAAAGCGAAGCAGAATCAATCTTCTGTAATAAAGGTGGATCCTCGTTATACCAGTCAATGCTGTCCTGCTTGTGGACATACTGAAAAGTCTAATCGTAATAAGAAAATACATTTGTTTACTTGCAAAAACTGCGGTTATACGTCTAATGATGACCGTATTGGAGCTATGAATCTGTATCGTATGGGAATAAACTATCTTGCTGATAGCCAAGTACCTAATACAGTTGTAACAGAGTAAACTCTGCTACAAAGGGTGCTGTCAACCACCCAATGATGTAACGCCACTTTAGGCAGCAATGCCTATTGGGGATAAAAGGTCGGAGGCGTAAGCCGTTACTACGACTGGGCAGTTACAAGCCCATTACCTTTAGGTGATGGGTAGTTGACACAGAAGCGGACTTCCCGGAGAAAACGGAGGAAGTCGAGCAGATTGTTAGAGTAGAACCGCAGGGCTATGTGGGAATTTATCATGCGGATGAAGAATAAAAGTATCATTCAGTTCATCCTTTGAATAACTGCGCGTCGCATTCTCGTTATTTTCCAATGAAGAGAGTCAGACGCGCAATTTTGTTTCAATCTGGAAAAAACTATACCATTCGCTTGTCTGCGAATCCGATTGCACGGGTATAAAAGCCTCAGCGTAGCTCGCTATGCCTGCGTTTTTATAATAATATAAGAACGGAAGTTTACTTAAAAACATATATATGGTATAAACATTTTATAGAAAAGGATATCTTTAACACGATTGTATGAATCTATAAAATATCGTAAAACAGGAGGCGTTTAAATGATCAGACTTCAGGATATTGCAGATATGGCGGGGGTGAGCCGGACTACGGTTTCCAATGTGATCAATGGAAATACCAAGAGAGTGTCTCAGGAAACCATAGATAAGATTACCCGCATTCTGAAAGAACAGAATTATGTTCCACATATGGGATCTGTGATGTTGTCAGGTCATGGCTCCAGAATCATCGGAGTAGTGCTTGGATTTGCCACTGCTCATGGAATGCAGTCTCTGCAGGATTCCTTTGTGGGAGAGCTGATAGGAACCATACAGACAGAAGCAGAACGGAAAGGTTATTTCGTCATGCTTATCGGTGGAGAAAAAATTGAAGATGTAGTAGACATGGCTTCCAGGTGGAATGTTGAGGGTCTGATCATTCTGGGATATGATGAGGAACGATACAGACAGCTGTCCAGAAAACTGAACAAAAAGATGATATTGATCGATGCATATCCGGAAGGGGAATACACCTTCCAGAATGTAGGAGTTGACGATTATTCCGGTGGATATCAGGTTGGAGAATACCTGTATTCCTGTGGATATCACAGGGCATTGTTTATCGCAGAGACAGATAAGGACAGTGATTCCCGCAGATGGAATGGATTCAAACAGGCTATGGAAAAGCAGGGCGGTTTCTGCAGCAAATCCCGTCTGATCGTAGTTCCGGGGGAGAAGAGACAGCGCCTTAGCAGATATGAAGAACTGCTTCCTCGTTTCCTTGAAGTAAAGGCACTGGCGTTTTCTTCGGATTACGGAGCGATTGAGGCTATGAACTATTTCTTTGACCATGGGATTAAGGTTCCGGATCAGATTTCCATAGTAGGTTATGATGACAATATTTATGCGGAGTTTGTCCGTCCCAGGCTGACTACGGTTCATCAGGATATCCACCAGAAGGGCGTGATCTCCCTGCGTCGTCTGCACCGGATGATAGAGGGAGAAACTTTAAAAGAAATGAATATCAAGAGCCCGGTGCGGCTGATAAAAAGAGAGTCTGTGAAGGAATAGCAGGCTCTCTTTTACAATTTACAGAACTTATCTGGTTGGGTTAACAGTGTAAAAACATACTGATTATTGTATGATATGCACAAAAATAGATCGTGAATTTTGTGTGAAATTTAAGTTTCCCGAGAAACCTGTTGATTTTTACAGACAGACTGCGTTATGATAAAGTCACCAAGGGAAAACAGAGGTTGCGCAGCCTTCGTAGTTAATGAAAATTAAATTATGGAGGAGAAAAAATGTATAAAAAAATAATAAGCACATTGGTAATTGGTACTTTGCTTGCCGGCACATTAACAGGATGCGGCGGTTCATCTGACGCAGGATCTTCAGCGAAAAGTTCAGGTAAAACAGAACTGGAACTTTTTTCCACAAAACCTGAGAACAAGGATACGATTCAGAAACTGGTAGACAAATATAATGAAAGCCATGACGATGTGACAGTAAAGGTTACTGCTCCGCCGGATGCAGGAACAGTATTAAAGACCAGAATGGCAAAGAATGATATGCCTGACATCGTAGCAATGGGCGGCGATAACAACTACACTGAGGTTGAGGGTGCAGGTATGCTGCTTGACCTGGGTGATCAGGATTATATCAAGGATGTACAGGAAGCCTATATTGACATGGTTTACGATGTAAATAAGGACAAAGAAGAGACAATATATGGTGTTCCATTTGCTACAAATGCTTCCGGTGTTATCTACAATACAGAGAAATTCGAAGAGCTTGGACTGGAAGTTCCGAAGACCTGGGATGAGTTTATAGATGTTCTGCAGAAAATCAAGGATGCAGGCGAGCAGCCATTACTGATGACTTACAAAGACGCATGGACAGCACTTGCACCGTGGAACTCCATAGCAGCAGACCTTGCACCGGAGAGCTTCGCGGATGACCGCAAAGCAGGCAAGACAACATTTGTGGGAACACATGAGGAGATTGCAGAGAAATATCTGACACTTCTTGATTATGCACAGGATGATTACATGGGACTTAGCTATGATGACGGAAACAAGAAATTTGCCAACGGTGACGCTGTAATGATCATCAACGGAAACTGGGCAATCAGCCAGTACCGTAATGCTAATCCGGATGTAAAAATAAACATGTTTGCACTGCCGTCTTCCAATGATGAATCCCAGAACAAGGTTACCTCAGGTGTGGATGTGCTTCTGGGCGTAAGTAAGAGCAGCTCTAATGTAGATGCAGCCAAAGATTTCGTTTCCTTTATGATGGAAAAAGAAAATATACAGACTTATATTGATGAGCAGTTCTCATTCTCCGCATTAAAGGGTGTAGAGCAGAGTGATGAAGCAGTATCAGGCGTACAGGAAGACATCAGCAATGGTAAAGTTGCTAACTTTGAAGACCACTACTATCCATCAGGACTGGATATGGCCGCACTGGTTGCTGGATTTAGTTTAAATCGTGCAAATGGAATGGATGATAAGGAAAACATCGATCAGTTCCTGAAACAGTGTGATGAGAAATATGATGTTGCGAATGTAGATTAAGTGAGGGGATGAGCCTATGAAGAAAGCAGCGAATCGTAAAAGACCTGCTGTCAACAAAATTTACTATATTTATGTTGGTATTCTTGCAGTATTATTTTTCATCTTCCATACAATTCCTTTCCTGAAAGGTGTGTTCTACAGCTTTACTGACTGGAGAGGATACGGAGAGTGGAATTTCGTAGGGCTGCGTAATTATCTGCATATGTTTGTAGATGCAGATACAGGAAATGCTTACATTTTCACCTTTAAATTTGCTGTGATCACTACGATCCTGGTTAATGTGATCAGTCTTGTGCTTGCATGCGCATTAAATGCAAAGATTAAATTCAAAAATACGATTAAAGCGTTTTATTTCCTGCCGTATATGCTGGGGAGTCTGATCGTGGGATTCATCTTTAACTATATTTTTGCAAACCTGGTTCCGGAGCTTGGAAAAGCTCTGGGAATCAAGGCTCTCAGTGTGAATATTCTGGGTACCAACAATGCGATCTGGGGAATCATTGCAGTATCTCTGTGGATCGGATGTGCATTTAATACACTGATCTATATTGCAGGACTCCAGTCTATTGATACAGATGTATATGAAGCTGCTGACCTGGACGGAGCTACAGGCTTCAAGCGTTTCAGCAAGATCACATTCCCTCTTCTGGCACCGTCCTTTACCATTAATATGGTGCTCTCTGCCAAAGGTTACCTGATGGTTTACGATCAGATCATGGCCATGACAGATGGTGGACCTGGAACAGCAACTACTTCCATTGCAGTCCTGATCTATAAGAAGGGATTCGGTGGAGGACAGTTCGCCTACCAGTCAGCCAATGCAGTTGTGCTTTTTATTGTAGTTGTGCTGATTTCTGTATTACAGCTTCGTATACTTGAGAAGAGAGAGGAGAAGTTAGGATGAAACAGGGTGTAGCGAAGGTAAAAGAACGTTACAACTGGCCTGTAACGATTCTTCTTATCATAGGAATTGTGCTGATTATTCTTTTGCCTCTGTATATGGCACTGATGATCGCAATCAAGGATCCGTCTGACATGAATAACATACTGGCATTACCCAGAAAGCTGCGTCTGCAGAACTTCGTGGATGCCTGGGTGATGACAAATTTCCCACAGAAATTTTTTAACACTGCATTTATTACAGTGATCAACCTGTTCTTTACATTGATCACAAACTCCTTTGCAGCGTATGCAATAACCAGAAACAGGAAAAAGAGTAAATTCTTTTCCATTATGTATTACTACTTTATCAGTGCCATGTTTATCCCGTTCCAGGTAATCATGCTTCCATTGGTTGTACAGGCGAATACCTTCCATCTGGATAATATTTACGGTATTAGTTTTCTTTATATTATCTTCGGTCTGCCCATGAATACCTTCCTTTATACAGGTGCAATCAAGGCGATACCGGAAGCACTGGATGAAGCAGCAATGATCGATGGTGCCAACCCCATCCAGATTTTCAGCCGGGTCATTTTCCCGGTATTAAAACCAACTACAGCAACAGTAGCAATCCTTTCCTTTATGTGGACATGGAACGACTTCAGTATGCCACTGGTACTCTTAAGTGATGAGAGCCAGCAGACCTTACAGCTTGCACAGTATGTATTCAAGAGCCAGTTCTCTGTAGACTATAATCTGGCATTTGCCTCTTATCTGCTTGTACTGGCACCTGTACTGATCGTATATATCTTCTGCCAGAAGTGGATCATGAACGGTGTTGTTGCCGGTGCAGTAAAATAACACATCAATAAACTTGAGAAATACAAACAGGAGGCTTACGTTTATGAAGAAAACCTGGTGGAAAGAAAGTGTTGTTTATCAGATATATCCCAAAAGCTTTAAAGACAGTAATGGAGACGGAATCGGGGATATCAGAGGAATTATTGAGAAGCTTGACTATTTGAAGGAGTTAGGTGTGAATGTTCTCTGGATTTCTCCTATGCTTGAGTCTCCGCAGGATGATAATGGCTATGATATTTCTGATTACAGAAAGATCTACAAAGATTACGGAACCATGGAGGATTATGAAACTCTCCTTGCAGAAGCACACAAAAGAGGAATTAAGATTCTTATGGATTTGGTTGTAAACCATACTTCTGATGAACATTCCTGGTTTATCGAGAGCCGTAAATCCAAAGACAATCCTTACCGCGACTATTATATCTGGAGAAATCCGGTGAATGGTAAGGAACCAAATAACTGGGGCGGAGTATTTGGCGGTTCAGCCTGGGAATATGACGCACAGACAGATATGTATTATCTTCATCTGTTCTCCAAGAAGCAGCCGGATCTGAACTGGGAGAACGACAAGGTTCGTCGGGAAGTTTATGATATGATGAACTTCTGGTGTGAAAAGGGAATCGACGGTTTCCGTATGGATGTTATCAGCATGATCTCCAAAGATCAGGAATTTCCTGACGGGGAGATGAATAACGGATTGTATGGTGATTTCGGTCCGTACAGTGTTCATGGTCCAAGAATCCACGAATTCCTGCATGAAATGAATCAGGAAGTTCTTTCCAAATATGATGTGATGACTGTGGGGGAAACCTCAGGAGTTACCATTGAGGAAGCACAGAAATACGCAGGTGATGACAGAGAAGAACTGAATATGGTATTCCAGTTTGAGCATGTAGAAATCGGCGGCGGTGATTATGGCAAGTGGACCACAGAACGGTATGATTTCAAAGAGTTCAAGAAAATCATGATCAAATGGCAGGAAGAACTGGCAGGAAAAGCATGGAACAGCCTTTTCCTTGGCAACCATGACCAGCCAAGAAGTGTATCCAGATTTGGAAATGACAATCCTGCTTACCGCGATATTTCAGCCAAGATGCTGGCGACCTGTCTTCATATGATGCAGGGAACCCCTTATGTTTATCAGGGTGAAGAGCTTGGAATGACTAACATCTATTTCGACAAGCTGGAGGACTACCGCGATATCGAGAGCCTTCATTATTTCACTGAGCTGACAGAGACAGGCAGACTGACACCGGAGTATATGATGAAATGCCTGATGCTCAGAAGCCGCGATAATGCCAGAACACCTATGCAGTGGGACACTTCCGCAGGTGCAGGTTTCACTACAGGGGAACCATGGATCAAGGTAAATCCAAATTACCAGCAGATCAATGCAGCATATCAGTTAAAAGATCCGGACTCTGTTTTCCATTATTATCAGAAGCTGATTCGTCTGCGTAAAGAAATGGACATCATTGTGTACGGAGAATTTGAGGCTCTGTACCGTGACCATGATCAGATATTCGCTTACATAAGAAAGCTTGGATCAGAGAAGCTGCTCACAGTATGCAATTTCAGTGCACAGGAAGCGGAAATGGAACTTCCGGAAACATTCGCAGAAGGATCTCAGTGCCTGATTACGAATATGGGAAGAAAAGTATTTGACAGGAAAATCATCCTGAATCCATATGAGGCGTTTGTGCTTTACAAAAAATAAAATAGTCTGAAAAAAATACCCTTTCGTATGACATGACGAAAGGGTATTTTTGCTTTTATTTAGAGGAGAATGCTGATAGAGTATAAAAAGTGCTTGCCAGTATATATCTTCTTGCTTTAACTTCTTATTTTAATGTATACCTATTTATCTGCTCCATAATATCTGTCATCGCCGAAGCCAAGGATCAGCATGAAGATTGGCTGTAAGAAGATAAGGCCAATGGCGAATCCTGTGCCTCTGCCAAAAGCTCTTGCAAGCTTAACACTGTACATAATGCTGATTATGGCAAGTATGATTTTGATCAGTACGATGATCATGGAGATCATTAAACTGTCGTTTGTTTCAAGAGTTCCCTGTAAGCAGGAAGATACGATTCCAAGAACCAATGTCAGCCAGAAATATGCAGGTTGCCATGCGATTTTATAAGAAATATAATCGCCATATATTGGAATAATACTTTTCCATCCGGCCTCCCCTGCTTTGGTAAAGATTCTCCAGTTGGCAATAATCTGCAGAAGCCACCATGCGAATGCAATCATCAGATACATACCACCTAAGAATACCATGCTGCTGATAGCTATAAGTCCCATTTGTGTTCCCCCATTTCTTTCTGTGAGATATGATACATGTATCGTTGGTGTAGAAGCATAGTTGAGAACTATGTTTGTTCTCCTGAAGTATTTATGCTAAATCCATTAAAGCATATTCTCAGTAGTTCGTCAATTATCAAAGAAGATTGTACATAAGCGAGGTGAAAACTATGGCAGCAATACTTATGAACTACAAAATACCGGGATATTATATATTTTTCATTTGTCTGGCAGTGATTTCCTGTTTTTCTAATCCTGGAATGGTTGTATTAGCGGGCTGTAGGGTTGATAATATTGATCAGGCAGAGTAAAATTTTATCAATGAAGTGAGTCTCCTGCTTTAATATTACAAATATTCGTCTGACTTATGAAAAGTGCCTGATGAGATGAAAATCTTCTCAGGGATGGGTTGTGAGAACAGAGAAAAAAGAATGGTTTCGGAAAAAATAATGACAAGTTAAACAAAAGCCGTAAAGTGGGAATTTCTAGCTTTGCGGCTTTTGTGGTATCATGAATTGAAAGACATCTCAACAACTTTTCCATTGGTTACCTTAATGCGCAGACCTAATCCATTCATGCTTCTCATGGTAGACATGAAAGCGGATTTTGAGCAATAATCGTTGGGAGCTTCACCTCCGGAAAAATAGTATTTGGTCTTGGAAGTAAGTTTAAATGTATGTTTTCCGTATTTTATATATGCTTTTTTGTTTTGGCTGTTTAATATTCCGTTTTTGGAAGTATTAAATGACGCATACATTGTCAGAGTGTTCCCCTTACATATAGCCTTTCTTGTGCCTGACATATAGTATTTTGTGCCATTGGTTGTTATTGTTCCGCCTTTTTTTCCATTTATGCAGGTATCATAGTAGGTTGTACCTGACTTTCCGGTAGCTGCCTGCACATTTGAGAATCCCATGCAGCCGGTAACGAGGCAGATGGCAAGTATCAGTGTTAACATTTTCTGGAACTTCTTTGTCCATGTTTTCATATTGAAAACCTCCTTTCGTTTTCTGGATTTATTATAATAGCCTGGAAAAGCAAAGTCAATAGAGGAGCGTAATGGAATAGTTGTATTGACAATAGATATCTGTATGTAGTATAATCAGACGCAAATAAAAGAAAATTCTTCGGGGTTGTGGTGATCAGCATCAGCTGAGATTCCCTACCGGCGGTTATAGTCCGCGACCCGCTTCGGCGGCTGATCTGGTGGAATTCCAGGACCGACAGTATAGTCTGGATGAGAGAAGAACACGCGATATTTACCATACGTGCTCATTACCCCGGATATGATCCGGGGTTTTTTATATGTTGAAGAGAATCTTCATTATATAAAAAGCTTGTGGAATTTTCTTTTAACAGGATATGAGACATATCCATAAAGAATAATTTCAAAGGAGAGAAACAGTATGAGTGAACAGGTATTAAGAAATGGAAATGCGATGGCGAGGAGTAAGACGAGAACCATTACACAGATAGCCATGCTTGGCGCTATCGCAGGAATTTTAATGAATCTGGAGTTTCCGCTTCCTTTCCTGGCACCGACTTTTTATCAGCTGGATTTTTCAGAAATCCCGGTACTGGTTGGCTCATTTGCAATGGGACCGATCGCAGGTGTACTGATCGAGCTGGTGAAGATTCTTGTGCATCTGGTAACAAAGGGCTCTATGACAGCAGGTGTAGGCGATGTGGCAAACTTCATCTTTGGATGTACATTTGCAGTTCCGGCAGGTCTGATCTACCGCTATAAATCTGTTAAGAGCAGAAAACATGCAGTGATCGGAATGGCAGTTGGAACCGTACTTACAGCAGTAGTTGCATGCTTTATCAATGCATTCGTGTTACTTCCGGCATACGGAAAGGCTTTTGGAATGCCGGTAGAAGCATTTATCGAAATGGGAAGTGCAGTACACAGTTCTGTAAATAATCTTCTTACATTTGCAGCAATGATCATTTTCCCATTCAACATATTCAAATATGCTCTGACATCCCTGATCGTATTCCTGATTTATAAGAGAATCCGCGTGGTGCTCAAGGGAGATTGATTTTATATCTGATAAAGAATAAATAAATTGGCAGCACAATAAATAAAAAAGAAGAACAGCCGTATGATGAAAAATCTGCGGCTGTTCTTCTTTTTATGTGTAAAAAATAATTACGGAAATTGTCAGACAGACTTAAAAAAGATACGATAATATGGTAAGATAAAACAGACGATATAAACATCGGAATGTGAGGTTTATAAAATGAATGATACAGGAATCAGACCGGAAGTTATAGAAGAAATCCGAAACCTTGCGCAAAAATATGATATTGAAAAAGTAATTCTTTTTGGTTCGAGAGCAAGAGGAGATTTCAGAAGAACAAGTGATATAGATATTGCAGTCACAGGAGGAGATTTTGCAAGGTTTGCGTTAGATGTGGATGAAGAGACAAGTACTCTTCTGGAGTATGATATTGTAAATCTTGATCGTGACATGCAGGATGAATTAAGAGAATCTATAGAGAAGGAAGGGAGGATTTTGTATGAGAAAATATGAGAATTTCTGCAATGCACTGTCTAACATGAAAGATATTTATAATTATGAAGAACCATATGATAATGTAGTGATTACCGGACTCGTAGGATTGTATGAAATTTGTTTTGAGCAGTCATGGAAAATGATGAAAGAAATACTGGAGATTCATGGATATGCAGAGGGAGCAACAGGTTCACCGAAAATCATTCTGAAGACTGCCTATAAAGCAGGAATGATAAGAGATGAGGAGCAGTGGCTTCGTGCATTGCAGGCAAGAAATAATGTTACACATTCTTACAATCAGAAAATTGCGTTAGGAATTATAGCTGATGCAAAAGAAGAGTTTTATCAGATGTTTTGCGAACTAAAAACAGAGATAGAAGAAAACTGGCTGTAATAATCAGCGAAGGTATAGAAAGCGAAAGGAAGTATCCATTATGGGACAGATACACAATATTGAAAAACTGACAGATTGTAAATTTTTAAATTTGTACCATTTAAATGCAACAAGCATTCACAACACTCCTGTGTCATATTTCGTGGCATCCCGTGCGAAGAGTATTAACGAATTAAAGATAAAAACAGGTAAAAACACTCCGGATGGCGTGATCATTTACAGTCTTTATGGGGAAAAGAGAGACAGAGTTGTATTAGTACGTCAGTACAGATACGCAATTGGCGAATATATCTACGAATTCCCGGCAGGTCTGGTAGAATCGAACGAAGAATTCCATGAGGGTGCAGTAAGAGAAATGTACGAGGAAACAGGACTGAAATTCACACCGCTGAAAGTAGATCCTGCATTTGAGAAACCTTATTTCACAACGGTTGGCATGACAGATGAATCCTGCGCAACTGTTTATGGATATGCGGAAGGTGAAATCAGTAAAGATGCACAGGAAGACACAGAGGAAATTGAAGTTGTACTTGCTGACAGAGAAGAAGTAAAGAGGATTCTGCGTGAAGAAAATGTAGCAATCATGTGTGCATATCAGCTTATGCATTTCCTTCAGGATGAAGAACCTTTTGCATTTTTGAAGGAAGAACTTTAACCAAATCAAGCAAGTAGCGAAGCGGATGATTTTATCTGCTTGACTAAGGAGAATTAAAGGAGAATTAAGATAATGGCAAAATGGCAGAGAAGCTTCTTCCAGCCTGTGCTTCCGCTGGGAGAAGATGGACGGAGAGTTACAGGAAGTAAAGAACACATTGCACTTTCCAGAATGGCAGCAGGAGAGGGAATGGTCCTTCTGAAAAATGAGAAAAATGCACTTCCGATTCGGAGAGGGACGAAAGTCGCACTCTTTGGTAAGGGTACTGTAGACTACGTAAAAGGCGGCGGAGGAAGTGGCGATGTAACTGTAGAATATATCCGTAATCTTTATGAGGGCATGAAGATTAAAGAGGATGAGGGAAAAGTAGAAGTTTTCGATAAACTTGCGAAATATTATGAAAAAGATATTCAGAAACAATACGCAGATGGTGCAGTACCAGGTATGACAGTTGAGCCGGAGCTTCCGGATGAACTTCTGAATGAAGCGCGAGAATATACAGATACTGCAGTAATTACCATTTGCCGTTTTTCAGGCGAAGGATGGGACAGAAAATGTGAAGCAGCACAGGATGGATACGTTCTTGACGGAGAGGAAAAAAGAAACTCCGAGTTGTCAGCGAAGATTTTTGAAAACGGTGATTTCTGCCTGACAAATGCAGAGAATGCCATGGTAGAGAAAGTAAAGAAAGCATTCCCACATGTAATCGTAGTGATGAATGTTGGCGGTATCGTGGACACGAAATGGTTCAGAGACTGTGATGAGATCCAGTCAGTACTGATGGCATGGCAGGGCGGTATGGAAGGTGGTCTTGCAACAGCAGATATACTTTGTGGTGATGTTAATCCATCCGGTAAATTATCCGATACTTATGCAAAAGATCTGGAAGATTATCCATCCACAGTAAACTTCCATGAGTCTGCATTCTATGTAGATTATACAGAAGATATTTATGTAGGATACCGTTACTTTGAGACAATTCCGGGTGCAGCGGAGAGAGTAAATTATCCGTTTGGATTTGGACTTTCCTACACAGATTTCGACTGGAAGATGACTGGTGCTTCCGAAGAAAACGGTGTGATCACGGTTCTTACTGAAGTAACCAATACAGGAAAAACAGCAGGAAAAGAAGTTGTCCAGCTTTATTACGGAGCACCACAGGGTAAACTCGGAAAGCCTGCGAAAGTGCTGGGAGCATTCAAAAAGACCAGCATTCTTCAGCCGGGTGAACGACAGATTCTTACCCTGAAACTTCCTGTAAATCAGATGGCGTCTTACGATGATCTGGGCAAAGTATGCAAGTCTGCATATGTTCTGGAAGCAGGAGAATATGCAATCTATATTGGTACAAACGTAAGAGATGCAGCGAAGATTGACTTTACATATGTAGTAAAAGAAGATACAGTAACTGAGCAGTTAAGCCGGAAGGCAGCACCATATCATCTTCAGAAACGTATGCTTGCGGACGGTTCTTATGAGGAACTTCCACAGCGTGAATATGTGGAAGAAGAAGGACTTCCGAGACAGGATAAATATGCCATCGGTCTTCCATGCCCTGATACAAGAGGACAAAAAGGAATAGACTTTCTTGATTTTCTTGATTCCAAGGGAGTTCGCTTCTCTGATGTAGCAGATGGTAAAATGACATTGGATGAGTTTATGGATGTCCTGACATTGGATGACTGTATCAATCTCCTTGGCGGACAGCCAAACACAGGATGTGCCAATACATTTGGAATGGGAAATCTTCCGGAATACGGAGTCCCGAATGTGATGACTGCAGACGGACCAGCCGGACTTCGTATTCTTCCGAAATGCGGAGTGAACACAACTGCCTGGCCATGTGCCACACTTCTTGCCAGCACCTGGGATGAAGAACTGGTAGAGAAAGTTGGTAAAGCAGGAGCGGAAGAAGTAAAAGAAAATAATATCAGTATCTGGCTTACTCCTGCCTGCAACATTCACAGAAGCCCGCTCTGTGGCCGTAACTTTGAGTATTATTCTGAAGATCCGTACCTTGCAGGAAAGACAGGTGCAGCTATGGTAAGAGGCATCCAGTCTCAGCATATCGGAGCAAGTGTGAAGCATTTTGCAGCCAATAATAAGGAGACAAACCGTAAGGATTCTGATTCCAGAGTATCAGAGAGAGCACTCCGTGAGATTTATCTGAAACAGTTTGAGATCATTGTAAAAGAGGCTCATCCATATACAATTATGTCCTCCTATAACCTGATCAACGGCATCCACGCTTCAGAGAACAAAGAACTCCTGACAGGTATTCTCCGGGATGAATGGGGATTCGACGGACTGGTTACAACAGACTGGTGGACATTTGGAGAACACTACCGTGAGACAAAGGCAGGAAACGATATCAAGATGGCAGCAGGATATCCGGAACGCATAAAAGAAGCATACGAAAAAGGATTTATTACTGAAGCAGAGATCCGTCTCAGCGCAAGAAGAATCCTGAATATGATTCTGAAAATTGACTGATGAGTATCATTAATATTTTATACAGGAGCAAAAAAGATAATGGATGAGCGTAAACGAAGTTTACGAAAAGAAATAGTCAGGCTGGCACTTCCGATTGCACTTCAGCAGTTCATGACAGCCCTGGTCGGAGCATGTGATGCGATCATGCTGGGAAAGTTAAGCCAGGATGCCATGTCAGCCGTATCACTGTTCCTCTGGGATGCATCTGCGCATTTATCCTGAAACTGCCGGTTATGGTTGTCTACTTTGTACTCAATCTGGACGAGATCATTAAACTGCCGGTGGTCTATAAACATTATAAGAAATATAAATGGATTAAGAATCTTACATAATTTTACACGCTTCACAGGCACATATACCGGATATCCGGGACTATGTGCCTGTTTTGTTGTTAGGGCAAAGCCCTGTTTGCCATTGTGGAGTTTTTCGCTGATCCGAAAAAC
>NZ_JAJDML010000267.1:0-223 GCF_020594215.1 Blautia sp. DFI.1.216 | reverse complement strand
GATTAACTTTTAATCAAATTTCATGTATGCAGTTTTCAAGGTACATATTGACTGAATTTTTATCAGTCATCAGAAATCTTAAACATGTTTAAAATCTCTAATCACTGGTAAAGACCAGATATCTTATCAGGCTTTCGCCTGTTATTTTCTTTTTTGATCTGGCGCCCGCCTGCTCTCCCACACCGTCTCCAGTGCAGTACCATCGGCCGATTGGGTCTTAACC
>NZ_JAJDML010000266.1:0-224 GCF_020594215.1 Blautia sp. DFI.1.216 | reverse complement strand
CAATCACACCGGACGCTCCAGTTATCACAAACGTAACAGTAAGCGGATCTACTATTAAAGTAACATACAAAGCAGCTGCAAATGCAACTGGTTACGACGTAGTACTTGGAACATCCTCCAAGAAAGAAAACGGTGAGACACGTCCATACCACTATGGCAATCACAAAGTACTGAACCTCAAAGAAGGTACAGTAACAGCAACATTCAAGAACGTACCAAAGGGA
>NZ_JAJDML010000265.1:0-225 GCF_020594215.1 Blautia sp. DFI.1.216 | reverse complement strand
CTGGCATCCGGTGAAACAAAGACAGACATCTCTAAAAAGATAAAAATAGATTCGCCCCGTTTGTGGGATATAGACGATCCTTATCGGTATATGGTATATACGCGTATTCTCGATAAGAAAAAGGGTACTTTGCTGGATGAAGTGGTGAATCCGTTAGGCTTGCGCTGGTTTAAATTTGATTCGGAAAAGGGCTTTTTCCTGAATGGCAAAGGACGTAAACTAATC
>NZ_JAJDML010000264.1:0-225 GCF_020594215.1 Blautia sp. DFI.1.216 | reverse complement strand
AAGAGATGCAGACCGTATCCAGCTATGGCGTAGAATTACGAAAACAGAATATCCCAGTCCGCCAGACACTGGAAATCTACCGGTCTGTGGTCAGTTACCTGACAGAAATATATGAGCAGGTGTGGGAAGAACTGGCAGAGATACCGGATGCCAAAAGGCGGTTTAATGCTGCAGAGCATCTGGTGCATACTACAAAAAAGAATCCTGCACGCTTTGATTTTGATC
>NZ_JAJDML010000263.1:0-225 GCF_020594215.1 Blautia sp. DFI.1.216 | reverse complement strand
AAGAGATGCAGACCGTATCCAGCTATGGCGTAGAATTACGAAAACAGAATATCCCGGTCCGCCAGACACTGGAAATCTACCGTTCTGCGGTCAGTTACCTGACAGAAATATATGAGCAGGTGTGGGAGAAACTGGCAGAGATCCCTGATGCAAAAAGGCGGTTTAATGCCGCAGAGCATCTGGTGCATACTACAAAAAAGAATCCTGCACGCTTTGATTTTGATC
>NZ_JAJDML010000262.1:0-226 GCF_020594215.1 Blautia sp. DFI.1.216 | reverse complement strand
ACAGAATCAGCTTTGTCGGACTTGATTTTGCGAAGAGAATCGTTATTAAAATCTTTGACCAACTTGGGATTAACAGCACTGACAAAGAGATCTGCTGCTGAAAGCTGGTGAGCAAGTGCTTCGTAGTAGCGGCCGGTATGTTCCATTACAACCCGGGATTCACCTTCGATAGAATGGATATCACTGGATGTGTGCTTAATCTCAAAAGGAGAGGATACAATCTCCC
>NZ_JAJDML010000261.1:0-227 GCF_020594215.1 Blautia sp. DFI.1.216 | reverse complement strand
GGGAGCGTGAAAACCCGGCAACGGACTCCGGCAACCCGTCTGAAAAAACGATGGATGGTTTTGTGGAGGTCACAGAACAGATGGAGCTTCCATTCTGAAAATGACAGCCCGTTGCACCCCCTGTTGCTATCCCGTTGCCGAGCCGGTTGCCGGGGAAAACCCCTTATTTCCGCAATGTCATTAACTTTAGCAAAAAGCAGAAATCGTAAGTATTTATAAAACTATGA
>NZ_JAJDML010000260.1:0-227 GCF_020594215.1 Blautia sp. DFI.1.216 | reverse complement strand
ATTTAACATGGGTATTACTGAATCGTATCTTAACGTTGTCCTGATAGAACTTCGGTATTGATCTCTTTTTTGACTTGAATCTTGGGAATTTCTGCAAACCTTTGAAAAAATTCTTATAAGCAGTACAGGCATCTTTGATTGCCTGTTTGGTTACATTATTTGAAATACTCAGTAACCATGCATATTCATCAGAATGTCTAAGCTTTGTAAATTCTTTTCTGAGTTCT
>NZ_JAJDML010000259.1:0-227 GCF_020594215.1 Blautia sp. DFI.1.216 | reverse complement strand
GTCTCGCACACTATTTTCAGATGCCCGGTTAGTATGCATAAAAACATAAATCATGGGTGCTTACAGGTTTATTATAAGGCAAAAAAATGGAATTGTTAAGGTGTAAAGTGGAATTTAATCCCGCATATTTACTGAGATAAGACACAGCTGGAATTTAGTTTTTCATTTAAGTAAGATTTTAATAACGATTCTCTTCGCAAAATCAAGTCCGACAAAGCTGATTCTGT
>NZ_JAJDML010000258.1:0-229 GCF_020594215.1 Blautia sp. DFI.1.216 | reverse complement strand
TGGATTATTAACCGGCAGGGATAGTCACTTTCCCTTTATATTCCTGCAGGTTTTATATAAGAAGATGGATTCCGGTCAGCAAAGGCAACTCCCACAATGCCTTTTGGATATCTGCTTCTGCAAATTGTAGTAAGTAATTGCTTCCCATCAAAATCATGGGGAAAGCGAACTGGGCTGAAAGACCGCCAGTTAGTGTGATGATGATAAGGAGATTTTGAAACTGATGACA
>NZ_JAJDML010000026.1:0-52486 GCF_020594215.1 Blautia sp. DFI.1.216 | reverse complement strand
AGACATACAAGCCAAAATTCCATTGCCGCAGGCAATCTGGAATGAATTTTGGCTATGTTACTGAGAACGGAGTGAACAGTAACATATATTTTTGAGGAAAGAGGCTATTCAGACTTTTTACTTGCGTAACTCTGGCGGGAAACGTATAATAGAAAAAAGCAATACTCGAGGGTGAGGAAAAGAGGATGAAGATAACAGAAGAACTGTTAAATGAGATGAAAATTAAGGATGAGAACTTTTCTGACGGTCTGATCAAGCCGGACGGCGATTACGTAAGAATACCCAGAGGACATCTTCATGGAATGATGGAATTGCTTCCATGGACAGAGAACGAAATCTGGAAAATGATCCCGGATGATGATTCTCCGCTGTTCTGGCTGATTGAGAAAACAGGATGCGTTCTTACGGATTATAATAATTCTATTGGCATGAAGATGACACCTGCTCAGCAGACTGTGTTTGATATGATGCGAAAACATGGGGTTCTTACAGATGATTATTACGATCTGACGAAACAGAGGGAGAAAGTAAGAGAAGCCAGAGAACAAAAAGAGAACAGGAAACAATAGTTAAGTGCATATGAATATATGGGAGTGCATCGATGGAAAAGCATGCTCATTAAAGTCATCCGATGCAGAAAAAAACAATATACGATATTAAAAAGCAGCATATCAGAGTTATGGATCATAACCTGATATGCTGCTTTTAACGTGTCTGAAGAAAAATGAAATGTCAATCATAAAAACAAAACAAAAACAACCAGAACAGAAGAAAAAACAAATAAAAAACAACATAAAAGTTCGGGATATATATGTTGATTTATGTTGACTTCGCGATAGCCATAAGGTATAATGAATCTATATGAAAACATGGAGGATATTGCTGTCAGAATGATACCGGAATGTATTGGGGTCTGGTATGGGTGCAGCTTTTATTCATGAGAAAGGAGTAACATGGAAAAATTTCAAACATCAGATATTCCCAAGTCTCCCAGAATTCAGAAACTGGTAGATGCATTGTATGAACATATGCCGGTGATCGAATCAGCCAGAGCAAAGCTGATCACAGAATCTTATAAGGAAACAGAAGGAGAACCGATCATCACACGCAGAGCAAAGGCTTTTGCGCATATTCTTCATAACATTCCGATCATTATCCGTGACAATGAACTGATTGTCGGAAGCAGTACGATTGCGCCGAGGGGATGTCAGACATTTCCGGAGTTCTCTTATGAGTGGCTGGAAGCTGAACTGGATACAGTTGCGACCAGAACTGCGGATCCTTTTGAGATTGCTGAGGAGACCAAAGCCGAACTTAAGGAGGCAGATAAGTATTGGAAAGGGAAAACAACCAGTGAACTTGCAACTTCCTATATGGCACCGGAAGCAATCAAGGCAATTGAACACAATATTTTTACACCTGGAAATTATTTTTACAATGGTGTAGGACATGTAACAGTTAAATACTGGGAAGTACTGGAAACCGGTTTTGAGGGAATCATGGAGAAGGCTCAGAAAGAGCTGGATGGATGCAGTGTCGGTGACGGTAATTATGCAAGAAAGTCTCACTTCCTTGAGGCAGTGATTTTAAGCTGTAAGGCGGTGATCGATTATGCAGGCAGATATGCAAAACTTGCGCAGGAAATGGCGGCACAGACAAGTGATCCGGTAAGAAAACAGGAACTTTTTGTTATCGCAGAGAACTGCAGCAGGGTACCGGCAAAGGGTGCACAGAATTTCTATGAGGCATGTCAGTCATTCTGGTTTGTACAGCAGCTTCTTCAGATGGAATCCAGTGGACATTCTATTTCACCGGGGCGCTTTGATCAGTATATGTATCCATATTATAAGAAGGATATGGAAGCAGGAACTATTACCCGAGAGTTCGCACAGGAATTGATGGATTGCATCTGGGTTAAATTAAATGACCTGAATAAATGTCGTGATGCGGCTTCAGCGGAAGGATTTGCAGGATATAGCCTTTTCCAGAATCTGATCGCAGGTGGTCAGAATAAAGAGGGAGAGGATGTAACTAACGATCTTTCTGTTATGTGTATTCAGGCATCCATGCATGTGCATCTTCCGGCTCCATCACTGTCTGTGAGAGTGTGGAATGGTTCTCCGCATGAATTCCTGATAAAGGCAGCCGAGCTTACGAGAACAGGAATCGGACTTCCTGCATATTACAATGATGAGGTGATTATTCCGGCACTGCAGAACAGAGGCTTATCCCTGGAGGATGCCAGAGAGTACAATATCATCGGATGTGTGGAACCGCAGAAAGCCGGTAAGACAGAAGGGTGGCATGATGCCGCATTCTTTAATATGTGCAGACCTCTGGAACTTGTTTTTTCGAATGGTATGGATAAAGGTGAGATGGTGGGAATCCCCACCGGCGATGTCACTCAGATGAAGACCTTTGATGAATTCTTTGACGCATATAAGAAACAGATGGAATACTGCATTTCCTTGCTGGTGAATGCAGATAATGCTATTGATGTAGCTCATGCGGAACGCTGTCCGTTACCATTCCTTTCCTGTATGATAGATGACTGTCTGAAAGAAGGCAAGTCTGTCCAGGAAGGTGGAGCTGTTTACAACTTTACAGGTCCTCAGGGATTTGGAATCGCCAATATGGCAGATGGACTTTTTGCAATCCGCAAACTGGTCTATGAGGATAAGAAAGTATCTATGAAAGAACTTAAGGAAGCTCTTGCATGGAACTATGATAAAGGACTGGATGCGCAGTCCGCCGGTGATATGACAGAGATGATCATGAAGGCAATGCAGAAAGCAGGCAGAAATGTGGATGCTTCCACTGCAGAAGGACTTCTGAAAACTTTCATGGGGATGAAACCGGGTGAACAGAAGACACAGAGATTCAAAGAAATCCACGATATGATCGATGAAGTTCCGAAATTTGGAAATGATATTCCGGAAGTTGATTATTTTGCAAGAGAAGTTGCCTATACATATTCCAAACCGCTTCAGAAGTATAACAATCCAAGAGGCGGAAAGTTCCAGGCAGGTCTGTATCCTGTATCTGCAAATGTACCGCTGGGCGGACAGACAGGAGCGACGCCGGATGGAAGATATGCACACACACCTGTTGCAGACGGCGTTTCGCCATCTGCGGGCAAGGATGTAAAGGGACCTACGGCAGCGGCAACTTCCGTATCCAGACTGGATCATTTTATTGTATCCAACGGAACACTCTTTAATCAGAAATTTCACCCATCCGCACTTTCAGGAAGAGAGGGACTGGAGAAATTCGTTGCACTGATCCGCGGATACTTTGACCAGAAGGGAATGCACATGCAGTTTAATGTAGTTGACAGGCAGACACTGCTGGATGCACAGGAACATCCTGAGAAATATAAACATCTGGTAGTACGCGTAGCAGGCTACAGTGCACTGTTTACGACACTTTCCCGTTCCCTTCAGGATGACATCATCCGTCGTACAGAACAGGGCTTCTGATCCAGACGTTTTTTGCAGGAAGTAAAAGTGACGGGCAGAGGATGTATGGATAACAGAATAAGAAAGGAAAAGCATGGACTATTTGGATACAAAGGGCAGAGTGTTTGATGTCCAGAAATATTCTATTCATGATGGACCGGGTATAAGGACGATCGTATTTCTGAAAGGTTGTGTCCTGCGGTGCAAATGGTGCTGCAATCCGGAATCTCAGGAATATAAGATCCAGACAATGAAAGTGCAGGGAGAAGACAAGGTCATCGGACGTGATGTGACAGTCAGGGAGATGATTGAAGAAGTTGAGAAAGACAGGGTATACTATTACCGCTCGGGCGGAGGTATGACTCTTTCCGGCGGAGAATGTCTCTGTCAGCCGGAATTTGCAGGAGCACTTCTGAGAGCTGCCAAAGAGAGAGGGATTTCTACTGCGATCGAGAGTATGGCATGTGCAAAATGGGAGACGATTGAGACAATCTTACCGTATCTGGATACTTATTTAATGGATATTAAACATACAAATCCTGCGAAACATAAAGAATTTACAGGACGTTCCAATGAACTGATGATGGAAAATGCCAGAAAAGTGGCGCTTTCCGGTAAAACCAGGCTGGTAATCCGTGTACCGGTGATACCCACATTTAATGATACAGTGGAGGAAATCCAGGGGATTGCAAGGTTTGCAGACACACTTCCCGGAGTGGACAAGATTCATCTTCTTCCGTATCACAGACTTGGACAGGATAAATATGAGGGACTTGGCAGACCATATCTGATGGGAAATGTGGAACCACCGTCCAAAGAACATATGGAAACATTAAAAAAGGCAGTACATGCGGTCTGCGGTCTGGACTGTCAGATCGGTGGATGAGGTATTTTTTGCATCTGATACGATTATTGGAATAAAAAAAGAAAAAAACAAACAAAAACAACACAATAAAACCCGTAAAAACAACATAAAACAACGGAAATGTATTGACTTTTTATGACCGATAGTGTAAAATCACAGGTAGAAACGTCAAAAACTATATCAATGCCTTAAGGAGGAAAATGAGCATGGTAAACGAATATGAAATCAAAAAACAGATCTGCGACATCGGAAGAAGAATCTACAGCCGCAACATGGTAGCTGCAAACGATGGTAACATCTCTGTAAAACTGAACGACAACGAATTTCTTTGCACACCTACAGGTGTATCCAAAGGTTTTATGACACCGGAGTATATCTGTAAAGTAGACAGAGAAGGAAATGTGATCCAGGCTAACCCGGGATTCAAACCATCCTCTGAAATCAAAATGCATATGAGAGTTTATGAGAAGAGACCGGACGTAGGTTCTGTTGTGCATGCTCATCCGATTTATGCAACATCTTTTGCAATTGCAGGTATTCCGCTGACACAGCCGATCATGCCTGAAGCAGTTATCTCACTTGGATGCGTTCCGATCGCTGAATACGGTACACCATCTACAATGGAGATTCCGGATAATCTTGAGAAATACCTTCCATATTTCGATGCAGTTCTTCTTGAGAACCATGGAGCACTGACATGGAGCACAGACTTAAACGCAGCTTACATGAAGATGGAATCTGTTGAGTTCTACGCACAGCTTCTGTATCAGTCAAAAGTTCTTGGCGGACCTAAGGAATTTGATGAGAAGAACATTAAGAAACTGTATGAAATCCGCCGTAAATTCGGTATGGCAGGCAAGCATCCTGCAAACCTCTGCCTGAATAAAGATGGCCATAACTGCCATAACTGCGGCGGCGCATGTCATGACGGCGAATTCAAGAAATTCCCTGGATATCAGTATGATTTCGTAGGCGGCGGAGATTCCCAGCCGGCAGCAGGAACAGCAGACAAATCTGAAGCTGAATTAGTTGCTGAGATCACAAAACAGGTAATGGCTCAGTTAGGAATGAAATAAGAGTATAGATGACCGATAATCAAGGAGGACAGTCTCATGCCAATTAATGAGAATATGGTACAGGAAATTGTACAGGAAGTAATGGCAAAAATGCAGATTGCAGACGCTCCGACTGGTAAACATGGTATTTTCAAAGAAATGAATGATGCGATTGAAGCGGCGAAGAAATCACAGCTTATCGTAAAGAAGATGTCCATGGATCAGAGAGAAAAAATAATTACCTGCATCCGTAAGAAAATAAAAGAAAACGCAGAAGTAATGGCTCGTATGGGCGTGGAGGAAACAGGTATGGGAAATGTTGGGGACAAGATCCTCAAACATCATCTTGTAGCTGACAAGACTCCCGGAACAGAAGTTATTACAACAACTGCATGGTCCGGAGACAGAGGATTAACCCTTATCGAGATGGGACCTTTTGGAGTGATCGGTGCGATCACTCCATGTACCAACCCAAGTGAAACAATTTTATGTAATACAATGGGAATGCTTGCAGGAGGAAATACAGTTGTATTCAATCCTCATCCTGCAGCGATCAAAACTTCCATTTATGCAATCAATCTTTTAAATGAAGCATCATTAGAGTGCGGTGGTCCTGACAACATTGCAGTTACTGTAGAGAAACCTACACTTGAGACAAGCAATGTGATGATGAAACATAAAGACATCCCGCTTATCGCTGCAACCGGCGGACCTGGAGTTGTAACTGCAGTTCTTTCTTCCGGTAAACGTGGTATCGGAGCAGGCGCCGGAAATCCTCCGGCACTGGTTGATGAAACCGCTGATGTCCGCAAAGCAGCCACAGATATTGTAAACGGATGTACATTTGATAATAATCTTCCATGTATTGCCGAGAAAGAGATCGTAGCAGTTTCCTCTATCGTAGATGAGCTGATGCACTATCTTGTAACTGAGAATGACTGCTATCTTGCTTCTAAGGAAGAGCAGGACAAACTTACAGAAGTTGTTCTGGCAGGCGGAAAGCTGAACCGTAAATGCGTAGGCCGGGATGCAAGAACACTCCTTTCCATGATCGGAGTAAATGTACCTGCCAATATCCGCTGTATCGTATTTGAGGGGCCAAAGGAACACCCTCTGATCACTACTGAGCTGATGATGCCGATCCTCGGTGTTGTAAGAGCAAGAGATTTTGATGATGCAGTAGAGCAGGCAGTCTGGTTAGAACATGGCAATCGTCATTCCGCACATATTCATTCAAAGAATATTGATAATATTACAAAATATGCGAAAGCAATTGATACAGCAATTCTTGTTAAGAATGCACCGTCTTATGCAGCTTTGGGATTTGGCGGTGAAGGCTACTGTACATTTACCATTGCAAGCCGTACAGGTGAAGGCCTTACATGCGCAAGCACATTCACCAAGAGAAGACGCTGCGTAATGGCAGACAGTCTCTGTATTCGATAAGAATTGATATAAGGAGAGAAAGAACATGGACATGAATAATGTAAATATAGAAGAAATCGTGAAACAGGTTCTCTCCGGCATGACAGGAAATGCACCGGCAGCAGCTTCTGCACCGGCAGCATCAACTGGAATCCCGAAGACAGCCAGAGTAGCTGTATTAACTGAGAAAGAGCATTTTGACATCAAAGAATATCCAATCCCGCCAATCGGAGATGATGATATCCTGGTTAAAGTTGAAGGATGCGGCGTATGCGGTACAGATGCACACGAATTTAAGAGAGATCCGTTTAACCTGATCCCGGTAGCACTTGGACATGAAGGTACAGGTGAGATCGTGGCAATGGGTAAGAATGTTAAAGTTGACACAGCAGGAAAACCTGTAAAGGTTGGAGACAAAGTTGTTACCTGTATGATCTTCAAGGATGATCCTGATATTACAATGTTTGACCTGAACAAGAAGAACGTAGGCGGAGCTGATGTATACGGACTTCTTCCTGACGATGATGTACATCTCAACGGATGGTTCTCTGATTACATCTTCTTAAGAGGCGGAAACTTCGGAACTACATTCTTTAATGTAAGTGATCTGGATCTGGATTCCCGAATTCTCATTGAGCCATGTGCAGTGCTTGTACATGCAGTAGAGAGAGCAAAAACAACAGGAATTCTTCGTTTCAACAGCAGAGTAGTTGTTCAGGGCTGCGGACCAATCGGACTGATCTGCATTGCAGTACTCCGTACTATGGGGGTTGAACATATCTGCGCAGTAGACGGAAATGAGAAACGTCTTGAATTTGCCAAGAGAATGGGTGCAGACACAAGCGTTAACTTCATGAACTTTAAGGGAATCGAAGCACTGACAGAAGCTGTAAAAGAAGCTCAGGGCGGACATCTTGCAGATTTCGCATTCCAGTGCACAGGAAACCCGAAAGCTCATGCAAACATTTATAAATTTATCCGCAATGGTGGTGGTCTTTGTGAACTTGGCTTCTTCATCAATGGTGGAGATGCTACAATTAATCCGCACTTTGACCTCTGCTCCAAAGAGATCAACTTGGTTGGTTCCTGGGTATATACTCTGAGAGATTATGTAACAACCTTTGATTTCCTTAAGAGAGCAAAAGCAATTGGTCTTCCGATGTCTGAACTGATCACAGATAAGTTCCCGTTAGAGCAGATCAATGAAGCTCTTCAGACAAACCTGGCAATGACAGGACTTAAGATCGCAGTTGTAAACAAATAGTTACTGTTCACCGGTAATATCCCGCAAAGAGTATTGCTGTGAACAGTAGCAACAAATAATAAGCCTGGCAATAGAGGAGAAAAGAAATGGCAGAAGCTGTAGGAATTTTAGAGGTATTCGGGTTGGCGACAGCCTTTGTAGCAGGCGATGCCGGATGTAAGGCAGCAAATGTCCGCCTGGAGGTTTTTGATAAAAACAAACCAGCCAATGCTGACAGCCTGCCGGTACCGCTCCTTGTCTGCATTAAATTCAGAGGAAGTGTAACTGATGTTACAGCGGCTGTGGAAGCAGGCATGGAAGTTGCAAACAGAATGACTGGTGTGGTACAGCATTATGTGATCCCGAACCCGGAAGAGGGAACGGAAAAAATGCTGAAGATCAGCGCCCTGGATAAGGATTAGCAGTTGCATATCCATTGGGCATCAGTTAAAATATAATCAGATATTTATTTGTAGATTCAGGAGGAAGCAGAAATGGCACAGGAAGCATTAGGAATGGTAGAAACCAGAGGACTTACAGCAGCAATTGAAGCAGCTGATGCAATGACAAAAGCAGCTGAAGTAGCATTAGTAGGAACAGAGAAGATCGGATCCGGACTTGTAACAGTTATGGTACGCGGAGACGTAGGAGCTGTTAAGGCAGCAGTAGAAAGCGGAAGCGCAGCAGCATCCAGACTTGGCGAATTAGTTGCTACTCATGTAATTCCGAGACCTCATACAGACGTAGAGAAAATCCTTCCAAGCATCTGACCAGCAGATTGAGAAGTGTAAAAAAGGAGTTCGCTCATGAGTAAATCATATGGATTTATAGAAATCACTGGTGTCGTTGCAGCAATCGATGCACTGGACATCATGTGCAAAACTGCAGACGTTGAGCTGGCGTCATGGGAACGTAAGCTGGGCGGACGACTGGTTACTATTATAGTTGAAGGCGATGTATCTGCCGTTACAGAAGCAGTAAATGCAGCAGCGACAGGTGCGATCAAGAAACCGGTAAGTTATGCAGTAATTGCACGTCCCCATGAAGAAATCGTCAGAATGGTGGAATTAAGTGCAAGTCGCTGGAAGAACAATCAGGGGGATGAATAATGGCTGAAGAGAAGAAACCGGAAGCAGATAAAAATGCCCCTAAAAAGGCAGCCGCTCCAAGAAGAACGAAAGCAAAAATTTCTTCAAAACCGGAAGTAAAAGCTCAGACGGCAGATACGGCGGCAGAAACAGCAAATAAAACAGAATCCCAGAAAGAACAGATAAAGGAAACAGTATCTCATAAGGAGGAAAAAGTTATGACACAGGAAGCATTAGGAATGGTAGAAACCAGAGGACTTACAGCAGCAATCGAAGCAGCAGACCAGATGTGCAAGGCTGCTAACGTAGCATTAGTAGGAACAGAGAAGATCGGATCCGGACTTGTAACAGTTATGGTACGTGGAGATGTAGGAGCTGTTAAATCAGCAGTAGAAAGCGGAAGCGCAGCAGCATCCAGACTTGGTGAATTAGTTGCTACACACGTAATCCCAAGACCACATACAGATGTAGAGAAAATCCTGCCTGTATTAAAATAGTAATCCATCGTAACTGTCCGGTATCTGCACAGCAGACTGCCGGATGGTTATAATCCGTCATATTTGACAGAAAGCAGGTGTATTCTTGGAATCTAATAATATTGAACTGATTACCAGAATGGTCATTCAGGCAATCAATCAGAATGAAAAAAAAGGCGATGGATTCATGGTTCCCATCGGGGTTTCCGCAAGACACATTCACCTGACACAGGAACATGTAGAAGCATTGTTCGGACCCGGATATCAGCTTACGAAGAAGAAAGAGCTGATGGGAGGTCAGTTTGCTTCTAATGAAACAGTTACCATTGTGGGACTGAAACTTCGTGCCATTGAGAATGTAAGAATCCTTGGACCGGTGCGTAAAGCTTCACAGGTTGAGGTATCTGCGACAGATGCCATTAAGCTTGGAATGAATGTTCCGGTTCGCGAATCCGGAGACGTTGCAGGAAGTGCACCAATCGCAATCGTAGGTCCAAAAGGAGCAGTTTATCTGAAAGAGGGATGTATCGTGGCAATGCGCCATATACACATGTCTCCGAAAGATGCACAGGCTGCAGGTGTGAAGGACGGCGATATCGTATCAGTAAAGGCAGATAATGAGAGAGGAACCATCTTCAATCAGGTCAAGATCCGTGTAGACGACAGCTTTACACTGGAAATGCATATTGATACAGATGAAGCAAATGCAGCAAAGATTGCTACAGGCACTACCGTAACAATAATTAAATAATATCGGGGGCCAAAGGTCAAAAAGCCGTTCGTGCCTGCACGATAAGGTTTTTGAACAGAAACCCTTAAGCGTTAATTGGGGGCAGAAGTATTTGCCCCCAATATTATTATCAGAAACAATTTGGAGGCTCATATGATCGTAGGCAAAGTTGTAGGAAGTGTGGTATCCACACGAAAGAGTGAGAAGCTGATTGGAAGTAAATTTATGATTATCGAGCCTGTGCATCATATGAAAGGCGACCTGAGCCAGCTGGTTGCGATCGATATGATCGGAGCCGGAGTTGGTGAATATGTATTGGTGGCACAGGGAAGCGCAGCAAGAATAGGCTGCGGCGTAGAAACAGCACCGGTAGATGCCGCAATTGTCGGTATTATTGATGACGGTGCAGGATTGGAGTAACGCCATGGAAATCAAAGAATTACAGGATATTATACAGCAGAATGGTGTGGTAGGTGCCGGCGGAGCCGGATTCCCTACTTATATGAAGCTTACAGACAAGGCTAATACCATTCTTATGAACTGTGCAGAGTGTGAACCATTACTGAAATTACACAGACAGTTATTGGAAAAACACGCATATGAAATTATGAAAACATTCCATATGATCCAGGAGACGGTTGGTGCTTCTGAAGCAATTATTGGAATTAAGAAGTCTTATGTACAGACAATTCATGCATTAAATCAGCATATTGAAGAATTTCCTGGCATGAGGCTGCATCTTCTGGACGAAGTTTATCCGATGGGAGATGAGGTTGTACTTATTTATGAGGCAACCGGAAGAGTAGTACGGCCGGGAGGACTGCCGATCGAGCAGGGAGTAGCTGTATTTAACGTTGAAACTGTATACAATGTATATCGTGCTGTGGAAGAGAAGCAGCCGGTTACAGACAAATATGTATCTGTTGTTGCAGAAGTAAGTGATCCTGTTACAGTGAGAGTTCCCCTGGGATGTACTCTGGAGGAAGTGGTAGCACAGGCAGGCAGCACAACAGTAAAGGATCCTGTCTATTTCGTAGGCGGCCCGATGATGGGGCGTATCGGAAATGGTTCAGATCCGGTGACAAAGACAACAAATGCGATTTTGGTCCTTCCAAAAGACCATCTTATTGTAGCGAAGAAGCAGCGGACTTCTTCCATAGATTTAAAACGTGCAGCATCTATCTGCTGCCAGTGCAATACCTGTACAGATTTATGTCCGAGACATAATCTGGGACATCCGATCGATCCGGCGAAATTTATGAGAGCTGCATCAAATAATGATTTCAGAGACCTGAATCCATATATAGATGCTTCCTTCTGCAGTTCCTGCGGTGTATGTGAGATGTACTCATGTCCGCAGAGTCTTGCACCGAGAAGTCTTCTCGCAGATATGAAGGGCGGTCTGAGAAAAGCAGGTATCCGTCCTCCGCAGGGTGTACAGCCGAAACCGGTACAGGAATCCAGAGAATACCGTAAGGTTCCGGAAGAACGTCTGATGGCGCGACTTGGTCTTACGAGATATGACAAGGATGCTCCTCTGAAAGAAGAACTTGTACAGGTTAAGAAAGTAAGGATATTATTGAGCCAGCACATCGGAGCACCTGCACAGGCAGTGGTCAAAGCCGGTGATGAGGTAACAAGAGGGCAGATGATCGCACAGCCGGCACAGGGCTTAAGCGTTGGTATTCATGCTTCTGTCAGCGGTAAAGTAACAGAAGTAACAGACCGTTACATTATTATTGCAGTAAAGTAGAAAGGACGTGCACAAAATGAGTAAAGCAATCGGAATGATTGAATTTAAAACCACATCTACAGGCGTTACTGCAGCAGATGCTATGGTAAAAACATCTGAGGTAGAGATCGTCGAGGCACAGACCGTATGTCCTGGTAAATATATTGCAATTATTACCGGTGACTTAAGTGCGGTAAAGGCCGCCGTTGATACGGCAGTAACTACATATGAGGATAAATGCATTGACAGCTTTGTGCTGGGCAATCCGCATGAATCCATTTTCCCGGCAATTTACGGAACTACTCAGGTAGAAGATATCAGTGCGCTGGGAATTCTTGAAACTTATGATGCAGCTTCCATTATCGAAGCAGCAGACCAGGCAGCTAAGACTGCGATCGTAGATTTGATAGAACTTCGTATTGCCAAAGGTATGTGCGGAAAATCATATATGATGATCACCGGTGAAGTTTCTGCGGTAGAGGCTTCCATTGACAGGGCAAAAGAACTTGTAGCTGCCAAGGGTATGTACCTGGATTCTTCCGTTATCGCACATCCTGACAGAAGAATGATCGACAGTATTTTATAATATCCGGGGTAAGAAGTTTCTGACCCTGACACTCATAAAAAATTTCTCAAAAAAAGGGGGCAAAGATATGCTTGCACTGGAGAGAAGAAATCTGATTCTCGAAAAATTACAGGCAGAAAAGCGGGTGGTGGTCAGCGAGCTGAGCCAGCTTTATGATGTCTCTGAAGAGACCATACGCCGTGATCTGGATAAACTTGAAAAGGAAGGACTTGCGATAAAAAGTTATGGCGGTGCTGTGATCAATGAGGATGTAAGCATTGATTTGCCTTTTAATGTACGTAAGAACCAGAATGTTACAGGAAAGCAGAAAATGGCTGAACTTGCAGCTTCCCTTGTGAAAGACGGAGATCATATTTTCCTGGATGCGAGTACTACGGCAGTTTTTGTGGCGAAAGCATTAAAGGAAAAAGAACGTCTTACCGTAATTACCAATTCCATGGAAATACTTCTGGAGTTAGCTGATGTATCCGGGTGGAACATTATCTCCACCGGAGGCGTAATGAAAGAAGGATATCTGGCTTTTCTTGGATCAAAGACAGACGAATCCATACGTTCTTATTATGTAGATAAGGTTATCTTTTCGTGTAAGGCACTGGATCTGGAATGGGGGATTATGGAATCTCAGGAAGCTTTTGGCTCTACCAAGAGAGCGATGATCGGTTCCGGACGAAAGAAAATTCTGGTTGTTGACAGTTCTAAATTTGATCAGACAGCGTTTTCCGTAGCTGGAAGCATGAAAGAAGTAGATATTATAGTGACGGACAAAGAACCGACAGAACGCTGGAAGAAGCACTTTGAGAAATTTAATGTAAAATGCCTATATCCTGTCTGACAAAGAAAATAGGAGTATGATACAATGAATACTTTTGAGATGAAAACCGCGATCCATTTTGGGGATAACGCATTAGACAGATTAAAAGAGATCCCGTATAAAAGGGTTCTCATTATAACAGATCCATTTGTGGTACAAAGTAAAATGATCAATCTGATCACTGCTCCTTTAAACAGTGCAGATATTGAATACGATATTTTCCATGACGTTGTGCCGGATGCACCTGTGGACAAGATTGCAGAAGGGGTAAAGAAGTTCCTGGAATATCAGCCGGAAGCAGTTGTTGCAGTCGGTGGTGGTTCTGCGATTGATTCTTCCAAGGCAATCAGAGAATTTGCACTGAAGATCAACAATTACGGAAAAGTAGGTCTGATCGCAATTCCGACGACAAGTGGCACCGGATCAGAAGTTACTTCTTTTGCAGTAGTAAACGATACTGCAGCACATGTAAAATATCCGCTGATCTCAGAGAGCCTTACAGCAGATGAAGCAATTCTGGATGCAGAACTTGTAAGGAGTGTTCCGCCGGCCATCACAGCGGATACTGGTATGGACGTGTTTACACATGCGCTGGAATCATACGTAAGTACTGCACATAATGAATTCTCTTCTGCACTTGCGGAGAAAGCGATTGAAATTTGCGGAGTATTCCTGCTGAGAGCATATCTGGATGGCAGTGATATGCATGCGCGTAAAAAAATGCATGTAGCTTCCTGTCTGGCTGGTTTATCCTTTAATACAGCAGGTCTTGGAATCACTCACAGCATGGCTCATCAGCTGGGAGCAATGTTCCATATTCCGCATGGAAGGGCAAATGCTATGCTGCTTCCGCATATCGTAGAATTTAATTCTGATATCAATAAGCACAGTAAGAGCCAGAAAGAGTATCTTCCGGCTGTAAAGAGATACGCCAATGTTGCGCACATTCTCGGACTGAGCAATTATAATAAAGTAATGACGGTCCGTTCTCTGGTAAACTGGATTCAGTTTATGCAGAAAGAGATGAATATTCCGCTGACGATTCAGGAACTGGGAACAATTGCACCGGAAGAATATTTTGCAGCAATTGACAAGATGGCAGACGCAGCACTTGCAGATGCCTGCACAGTGAATAATCCGAGAGTTCCGACTAAAGAAGATATTATAAAGATTTATACGAAATTATGGTCATTCTGAAAATGAAGACAATAATTTCCGGCAGATGCTGACTGCCGCTGAAATCAGATACAGGAGATGGAGAAGAGATGAGTATTTATACAAAAAGAGGAGACAGAGGAATTACAGATATGGCTCATGCCGGTAATATTTCCAAGTCTGATGACCGTATCCGCCTTATGGGTGAGGCTGATGAACTGAATAGTCATATTGAACTTGTAAAAAGTATGCTCCGTCAGTCAGAAATACTTCAGCTTCTTGAACGTATTCAAAAGAATCTTGATCTGATCGCAGCGGGAGTCAGTAACCCATATGATCGTGACTGTAAAGTCAGTGAAAAGGAAACAGCAGTGTTGGAGGCGGAAACAGATAAACTGGAAGCACTGTGCGAAAAGCCTGTTCCGGAGAAGCTTACAGGAAAGAGCCGACTGGCTGCAGAGATAGATATTGCACGTACTGTTGCCAGAAGAACAGAGCGCTGCCTTGCACAGGTCAGCGTGAAGTTTGGCGCAGATACAGAGAGTAAGAGATTTCTTAACCGCCTTTCGGATTATCTGTATATTTTGGCGAGATATATAGAGTATTACTCTGATCTTTCAGTGGAACTGTCTGATGATCATGCGGGTGCATTGGCGAAAACGTCTGATAATAATACAGATGCATTGCCGGAACCGTCCGACAGTAATACAGATGTATTAAAAAAGACGGCAGATATCAATGAAGCCGTCATCCAGGAGGTTCTTAAACGAATGGGAATTCAGAGCAGGATAACATTGGATACAGCGAAGAAACTGATCGAGAGACTGGAGCAGGAAGCTGTGCGCAGAGGGCAGCGTGCGGTAATCGCGGTCTGCAATCCGGAAGGAAATCCGGTTGCGGTCCATGTGATGGATGGAGCATTCCTTGTAAGCTTCGATGTGGCAATGAAGAAAGCCTATACTGCAGTGGCAGTGAAGATGTCTACAATGGAACTTTCGAAGATCGCACAGCCCGGAGGAACCTTTTATGGCGTTGACAAGCTGGATGGTGGAAAAATCGTTATTTTCGGCGGCGGTATTCCGCTGAAGTCCGGAAATACAATTATCGGTGGACTTGGAATCAGCGGCGGTACAGGAGAAGAAGACCATAGTCTGGCAGAGTATGGTCAGTCTGTGTTAAATGAAATATTGTAAGATGGATGACAACTATTTGGCAGTCCGCTGTTGAAGGCACCAGACAGTTGCGAAGGAGTATTAAAAAGATCAGAACAGTTTTGAAGAGAGCTGTTCTGGTCTTTTTGCGATGTACTGATTTATCTTCGTTTATATTTCCCGGGAGTCATGCCCTTATATTTCTTAAAGGTACGTATAAAATAACTCAGATCATTAAATCCGTTCCTGTAAGCAATTTCTGTGATTGAATCATCAGTAGCCGCCAGTTGTAAACAGGCTTCTTCAATTCTTTGTCTGTTCAGATAATCCACAGGAGTCTGATGGGTCATTTCCGAAAAGAACCTGCAGAAATATTTCGGTGACATAGAGACAGAAGCAGACAGTTCCTGAAGTGTGATAGGATTGGCATAATTTTTTTCGATAAATTCCAGAACCTGCTTCAACTGGAGAATACGTTTATAGTCTCTGCGCGTTCGGGTAGGATTTTCGATAAAGTAATGATTACTGAAAATCAAACCAAAAAAGTGGTAAAATTGTCCAAATACAGTCAGCTCATATCCGGTATCTTTTTCATACATGGCATCAAACAGAACAGAAATACAGTTCAGAATCTGTGGATGTTCATCTGAAAAATGTGGAAAAAGCATTGTTTCCTGATGCAGGATTTTCTGGATATATTCTCCGCATACAGGATTGTTTTTCAAAAAAGTGTTCATATCAAAAACAATGCACTGATATACACAATCATGGGGAATTCCTGAATGAAGGATTCCACTATGTACAAAAATGACATCATTCTTAACTGCTGTAAAACTTTTTTCGTCTAAAGTGACAGTAAGAGAACCTTCCAGAATACGAATTATTTCATATTCCACATGCCAGTGATAAGACATGACATATCTGGGATGTGTATGATCGATGTGATGAAACTCAAATGGAAACTCATAAGTGCCTCTTGGACGGTCTTCATTATGGTCTAAATCATGCAAAAGAACTTTCCTCCTTACAAAATTTACAGAAATTTTATGATTAAAACAGAAAAAGTGAATATTGTACTGTTTTTTGCTATTATAACACAAGTAATTTTCTGAATGCAATTATATAATAGATATCAGTAACAAAGTTAAGTGGTCAGGCTGCTGTGAACGGAGTGAACAGTGGTTATCGGGCTACTTGGCACAACAGGTGTAGAGGTTATTATTTTTGTTATATTTGCAGTCAGAAGATGCTGCGAAAAGTGAAAATGTAATCTTGGGGGTTAGAGCGTGTCTGAAAAATCATTCCCGCAATCTGCACGCCCCACTTTGCGGGATATTTCACCCGAATTCAGTTGCCGTAGCCCGCTACGGCGCCCTCATCCGGGCAAAATATCCCACAAATTGTGACGCACATCTTGCAGAAAGCCTTTTTCAGACACGCTCTAGCAGGAAATGATCCTGCGGGAATATTACAATAATTTATCAGGAGGTATTTTATTATGGCAAAGAGCAGATTAATTGGCAGCTATCCGGTAATTGGTATCAGACCTACTATCGATGGTCGTAGAGGAGCACTGGATGTTCGTGGATCTCTGGAAGATCAGACAATGAATATGGCGAAATCAGCTGCTAAATTATTTGAAGAGAATTTAAGATATTCCAACGGTGAACCGGTTAAAGTTGTAATCGCTGATACAACCATCGGACGTGTTGGCGAGAGCGCTGCATGTGCAGATAAATTCCGTAAAGAAGGCGTAGATATCACTCTTACAGTTACACCATGCTGGTGCTACGGCGCTGAGACAATGGATATGGATCCACAGACGATCAAAGCTGTATGGGGATTCAACGGAACAGAAAGACCTGGTGCTGTATACCTTGCATCTGTACTTGCAACACATGCACAGAAAGGACTTCCGGCATTCGGTATCTATGGACATGATGTTCAGGAAGCTGATGACACATCTATTCCGGAAGACGTTAAAGAAAAACTGTTAAGATTCGGCCGCGCAGCAGTTGCAGCAGCATCCATGAGAGGAAAATCCTATCTGCAGATCGGTTCTGTAACAATGGGTATCGGTGGATCTATCATTGATTCCGATTTCATCGAATCTTATCTTGGAATGAGAGTTGAGTCTGTTGATGAGGTAGAGATCATCCGTCGTATGACAGAAGGTATCTATGATCACGCAGAATTTGATAAAGCTCTGAAATGGGCAAAAGAAACCTGTAAGATCGGCTGGGATAAGAACCCTGAAGAACTTCAGTTCTCAGCTGAAAAGAAAGAAGAGCAGTTCGAGTTTGTTGTTAAGATGGCAGTTATCATCAAAGAACTGATGAACGGCTGTGACAACCTTGATCCTAAATTCTCCGAAGAAGCAATCGGACACAATGCTCTGGCAGCCGGTTTCCAGGGACAGAGACAGTGGACAGATTTCTATCCGAACGGTGACTTTGCAGAAGCTATGCTGAACACCTCCTTTGACTGGAACGGAGCACGTGAACCATACATCCTGGCTACAGAGAACGATGTTCTTAACGGACTTGGAATGCTGTTCATGAAACTTCTTACAAACAGAGCACAGATTTTCGCTGATGTTCGTACATACTGGAGCCCGGAGGCTGTTAAGAAAGCTACAGGATATGACCTTGAGGGCGTAGCAAAAGAAGCCGGCGGTTTCCTTCACCTGATCAACTCCGGTGCTGCCTGCCTTGATGCTAACGGAGAAGCAAAAGAAGCTGATGGAACAGCTGTTATGAAACAGTGGTGGGATATCACAGAAGAAGACCAGAAAGCAATCATGGAAAACACAGAATGGTGTATGGCTGACAACGGATATTTCCGTGGAGGCGGATACTCCAGCCGTTATGAAACACGTGCCCAGATGCCTGCAACAATGATCCGTCTGAACCTTGTAAAAGGACTTGGACCGGTTCTGCAAATCGCTGAAGGATGGACAGTAGCTCTTCCTGAAGAAGTATCTGACAAGCTGTGGAAACGTACAGACTATACATGGCCATGTACATGGTTTGCTCCAAGATGCGATGGCAAAGAAGGACCGTTCAAGACAGCTTATGATGTAATGAACAACTGGGGTGCAAACCATGGAGCAATCTCCTACGGACACATTGGTGCAGATCTTATCACAATGTGCTCTATGCTGAGAATTCCTGTATCCATGCACAATGTTCCTGAGAAAGATATCTATCGTCCGGCAGCATGGAATGCATTTGGAATGGATAAAGAAGGTGCAGATTTCAGAGCATGCAAGAATTATGGACCTCTTTACAAATAATAAATAAAACCAATATGTAAGAATGTATATCGGCCGCCCGGAGTTGGAGATGATCTGACTTTGGGCGGCTGTTTGTATCAGGGGGAATCAAAAAAACAAACTGATATCTGTGTGTACAGATACCAGCCTGTTGTATATATATGTATGTGTGATGTGTGTATAATGTGTAAAAATGATATTTGGCATGAATATGCCAAAATCCCGAGACATACAAGTCAAAATTCCATTGCCGCAGGCAATCTGGAATGAATTTTGGCTACGTTACTGTGAACAGTAACGAAAAGATAAAGCAAAGTCAGTTGTTGATTACAACACCTTTCTGAAGCATTATATTTGCATACAGAGCTTTTTCGCTTGTGGAAATAATGCAATATGCAGTTTTGGCTTCTTCATAGAAAGCGAAACGTTCAATATTTCCAACCGCTTTATCGCCGCGCTCGTCATATTTGGCAACGATTTCTTTATATGTATCCCAGATTGGTGTTTCTACATTATCGCCAGGCATAACTTCCATGAGATTTACAGGATGCTCTACATAAGTATCCAGTGGAAACAGTTTGAGGATTGCATCCAGGATTTCCGGTACACCATGTCCGTCACAGCGGATAGTGATGGCATTCTTTCCCATAGATTCAACAGGGAAGTTACCGTCTGCGATAACAAGACGATCGCTGTGTCCCATTTCACATAAAACTTTTAATAATTCCGGTGATAAAATTTCAGGAATTCCCTTTAACATAATTCGTATTCTCCTTTCAAAATTCTGAAAATCATTGTAAACAGTTTAATGAAAAAAATCAGATTATTCAAGGCAATATTTTACGCAAAAAGAGTAAATTTTTATAGTTTACAGCGGAGGAAACAGTAACACACGGAGTTGTATGAAATGCACAAAAAATATATTGAAAAATTGAAAAAATAGTATAAATATGCTATTATCATTATAGCGAATCAAGCGGATATTTGAAATTTACTTTGCTGTTTGCTCATAACCGAATAGCTGCCTGGCAGAGGACTTACCTGATTCGGTTAAATAAGTAAAAGGATGTAGTAGTTTTAAGCCAAAATTCCATTGCCGCAGGCAATCTGGAATGAATTTTGGCTAAGTTAGTGTGAACGGAGTGAACAGTAACATTTTTATTTGGGTTATCAGGCAGGGGATGATGCCTGATCTTATGGGGGATAAAATTTAATATGTACAAAATATTATTGGTAGACGACGAAATCCTGGTCAGGGATGCAATCAGGGAGAACATTGACTGGAAAAGCCTGGACTGTGAGCTTGTGGGGGATTGTGAGAATGGCAGACAGGCAGTGGAATTTGTGCAGAGCCACAAGGTGGATGTTGTATTGACAGATATCTGTATGCCTTATATGGATGGTATGGAACTGAGCGAGTTTCTTCATGATAATTATCCGGATATTCTTATTGTTATATTCAGCGGTTTTGGGGAATTTGAATATGCGAAGAAAGCAATCCGTTATAATGTAAGTGAATATATGCTCAAACCTGTCACAGCAATGGAACTGACAAAAGTGCTCCGGAATATGAAAGAAAAGCTGGATTCCAGAAAAAAAGAACAGAAAAAAATGGAATCCCTGTCGCAGACTTCAAAGGATTATCACAAGAATGTGGATGTCATCCGATCGAAAGCACTGGAGACTCTTGTAAATTGTACAAGAGATGTACAGGTAAGTCTTCTAGAACTGAAAAAGCTGGGGATCAGCTTTGACTGTTCTAGCTACAGAGTAGCTGTTTTTGATATGGACACTTACTCAGAAATGTATCAGGTAGATATGCATAAACAGCAGGAAAGCGCACTGATGTCCTTTGTACTTTTTAATATAGGAAATGAAATTGTTACCAGAGAGAATGCAGGTGTTGCTTATCAGGAAGGCAGCAATCGGGTATGCATTATATTTACAGGATGCAGATCCAGAGAATTCGGAGACAAAATACATAGTATCTGTCAGGAAATCCAGCAGAAAGTAAAAGAAGTGATTGGGATTGAAACTTCTATAGGAATCGGAAGCTGGGTGAGATCACCTCAGGAACTGGTCTATTCCTATAAGCTTGCTGAGAAAGCCATTGGCTATCGGTATCTGCTGGGAGGCAGCCTCCTTTTGGATATGGAAGAAAAGAAAACGGACAACAGTATTAATCTTATAAAATCTCTGGAAACACTGACAGAAGAGATAAAGGTCGGAAACAGGCAGAAAGTGACAGAAATCCTGGAGCAGATCGAGCATGAGATCAAAGGGGCACTGGTGGAGAAAAGCTATGCCTGCATTTATCTTCAGCAGGTGATACGTGCCATCGGAAATACCTGCCAGTCCCTGAGTGATGATCCGGAAAAGATCATTGCTCAGAGAGAGAAGCTTCTGAAAGAAGTTTCTCAGGCAAAAACCTTTGATAAAGCAGTGACATTGGTGAAGGAGTATGCTGAAGGAGTATTTGAATCACTTCAGGATCTGAATAGTTCCAGCGGCCAGAGGCAGGGAATGATGGCTATGGATTATATCCGGAAAAATTATATGGATCCGGATCTGAGTCTGAACAGTATCTGTTCTTATCTGAATATCAGTACCAGCTATTTCAGTACTATTTTTAAGGAGATGACAGGGGAAACATTTGTCGAATCACTTACCAGGATCAGAATGGAGAAGGCGAAGGAACTCCTAGAGAATACAACTCTGAAGAATTATGAGATTGCGGAAAAAGTAGGATTTTCAGATCCACACTATTTCGGAATTTCATTTAAGAAGATGACAGGAAAAACACCTACCGAATATGCAAGGGAGAAACGCCGATGAAGATTTCTTCAAAATTTAAGAGTATTCAGAGTTCTATTTTCTGTGCGGTGTCGATCCTGGTATTAAGTGCTGTGCTGGTTGTGACAGTGGTATCTCTGAGATATACGAATTCATCTATTTATGAAAATTCTGTCATGTATACACAGACGATCATCAAACAGCTGAATCAGAATATAGATTCGTATATCAGTTATATGGATAATATTGCGTCAGTGATCGCGCAAAGCGGTGATGCTTATAAATATCTGTACAGTGAAAAAGGATATGGAGCCACAAAGGATGAAAATTACAGTGAATACAGACAGCGTCTTGTGGAACAGTTTAAAACAATCCTGAAGGGCAGGGCGGATATCAGAAATATCGGGATTGTCAGAGAGGATAAGAACTCTCCATCTCTGTTTGACAATGGATTATCTGTGAGAAATACATATGTAGATCTTAATACACAGCCATGGTATGCAGATGCAGTCGGAAAATATGACCGGTATAATCTGACATCATCTCATGTGCAGAATGTGATAAAGGGAGAAAGACCATGGGTCATCACACTCAGCAGAGGAATCCGCAATTATACAGGAACAGAAGCAGAGGATGGAGTAGTTTTTCTGGATCTGAATTACAGTGCGATCAGTGAACTCTGTGCACAGAGCAGCATGGGAGATAAAGGATATGTTTTTATTCTTGATCAGAATGGAAATATCGTTTATCATCCACAACAGCAGCAGTTATATAATGAACTGCAGACAGAGAACATTTCACTTGTTATGAATGCAAAATCAGATATTGTTACTGTCGGAAAGGGAGATGACGAGAAAATTTATGCACTGTCCCATTCTGATATCACAGGATGGACTATTGTGGGATGCATGAATATGTCTGAACTTTTACGAAACAGCAGACAGACAAGAAGTATTTATGTGCTGGTAGCAGTGGGGCTGATCATAGTTGCTCTTCTGATTTCCAGCCTGATTGCCAGAAATATTACGCTGCCGATCCAGAAGCTTCGCGATTCCATGAAAAGTGTGCAGAAAGGAAATTTTGATATTGAAGATATAGAGGTTATTTCCGACAATGAAATAGGAAGTCTTACCAGATCTTTTAATGTGATGACGCACAGGATACGGGAATTAATGGAGCAGAATGTAAAGGAGCAGGAGCAGAAGAGAAAAATAGAACTGAAAGCCCTGCAGTCGCAGATCAATCCACATTTTCTGTATAATACGCTGGATTCTATTATCTGGATGGCTGAAGGAAAGAAGAATGAGGAAGTGGTGATAATGACGGCTTCTCTGGCGCGACTGCTCAGACAGAGTATCAGCAATGAGGATGAGCTTGTAACAGTCGGACAGGAGATTGAATATGTCAGAAGTTACCTCACGATCCAGAAGATGCGCTACAAGGATAAGCTGGAATTTGAGATAAAGGCAGATCCATCCATTACACAGGTACCTATCATTCGTCTGGTATTGCAGCCGCTCGTGGAGAATGCAATTTATCATGGCTTAAAATATAAAGACAGTAAAGGACTGTTGACAGTACATGGATATATGAAAGGTGAGAATGCAGTAATCGATATTACGGACGATGGTGTGGGAATGGATGAGGAAACCCTGAAACATATTTATGATAAGCATAAGGTGAATTACCGTTCCAATGGAGTTGGGGTGTACAATGTGCAGCAGCGTCTGGTTTTATATTATGGAAAAGATTATGGCATTATCTATCACAGTGAAAAAGGAAAGGGAACCACAGCATCTGTTGTAATTCCCGGAATACAGGAGGAATCCCATGAAAAGTCATAAAAAAGAGATTATAACAGTTGCAATCCTTATGGCGGCAGCAGTGGTGATTTTTGCCGGAATCCTGAAACCGGAGGCAACACAGACAAAAAAATGCTCCCTCATTTATATTCCAAAGATTAGGGATAATACCAATGATTTCTGGACTTCGGTAATATCCGGCTGTAAGATGGCGGCAGAGGAATATGAATCTGACCTTGAAATCCTGGCTCCGGATAAAGAAGAGAATATAGAAGAACAGAATAAACTTCTGAAAAAAGCCATTGAGCAGAAACCGGATGCGATTCTGTTTTCCCCTTCCAGCATGGATTCATCAGACGAACTTCTGAAGGAAGCAAAAGAAAAAGGAATCCGTATTACCTATATTGATTCCTATACAAAAGAAAAACTGCAGGATCTCACAGTTGCCACAGATAATGTGAATGCGGGCAGGATGTTAGGAGAGTATGCCAGAAAATTAATCGATAAAGATTCAAAGATAGCCATTGTCAGCCATGTAAAAGGTGTTTCTACAGCTGTGGAGAGAGAACAGGGATTCAGGGAAGGCCTTGGTGACTATGCTGATAACATAGTAGATATTGTCTACTGTAACTCACTCTATGAGAAATCCTATGAACTGGCGCAGGAACTGATGAGGAAATATCCGGATCTGGAACTGATTGCAGGAATGAACGAATATTCTGCAGTTGGTGTGGGAAGAGCAGTCAGTGATGCAGGAGCGAAAGATAAGATCGCAGTAGTTGGTGTGGACTGTTCTCAGGAGGCCATCAATCTTATGGAAATGGGCGTTTATAAGGGAATTATTGTGCAGAAAGCATTCCGGATGGGGTATATCGGAGTGGAAGAAACCATTCATATGCTTAACGGGGATGCAGTAGAGAAGAATATTGATTCAGGATGTGAGCTGGTTACGCCGGAGAATATGTATAACAGTGATATTGAACGGCTGATCTTCCCGTTTAGCTGACTGACGCGTTGAAACGACTGCGTAATATAAGGATAAAAGAAGCAAAAAGGTTAAATATTTCCGGATGAAAAAAAGGAAATATTTAACCTTTTTTTGGAAGATATTTCATTACAATTATCCGACTGGTAAGGTAAGATATAGAAAACAAAGAGAGATACGAAATAACGTAAGGAGGGTGAAAAACTTGGAAAAGTTGAAACAAAATCCAATTGTGAAGAAACTCGGTCTGAACAGAATCCTGTTAGCATGTATTCTGGTTCTTATGTTCGTAGTCTTCAAAGTAGTTCTGGGAAGTAAGTTCCCTGTAGGTGACAGTATCAAATCTACTTTGAACTATGTATACTTCCTGGGCTTTCTGTCACTTGGAGTAACATTTGTAATTGCCACTGGAGGAATCGATTTCTCCATTGGACCGGTAATGTTCTGCTGTGCCCTGATCTCAGGTTACTGCATGACATCTTATCATGTACCTTGTGCAGCAGCAATGGTGATCTGTATCTTGATCGGATTTGCATTTGGCGTGTTTAATGGCTGGATGGTATCTTATATGTCAGTTCCGCCATTTATCATTTCCATGGCATCTATGAACATTGCAAAAGGTATTGCATCTGTATTTACAAAGACACAGTCCGTCAGCTGGCCGCTGGGAAGTGATCCTGTAAACGGATGGTTCAGAAATCTTATCTCCTATAAGGGATTCCCTGTAGGACTTGTGATTTTCCTGGCAGCAGCAGTGATCTGTGGGATTATTCTTTATAACACAAAACCGGGACGTTATATCCTTTGTCTTGGTTCTAACAGCGAAGCAGTAAGACTCAGCGGTGTTAATACAAAAAAATGGAGAATGCTTGCTTATGTGATCTGCGGTGTTCTTGTAGGAATCGGAGCAATTTTCTTTGTTGGCGCTTATACAACTGTTCAGCCTGGATACGGCGATCAGTACAACAATGAAGCGATTGCAGGCTGTGTAATGGGTGGTACATCCATGGTTGGCGGACTTGCTTCTATCGGCGGTACAGTCATCGGTGTATTTATCATTTCTCTTCTTCAGCAGGGTATCATGGCATTTGGTCTTGGTAAAGGTCAGCAGATGATCATCACAGGACTTATCGTAATTGTAGCAGTTTATGTCGACGTTTCTGCAAGACGCAGAAAGAACTGATCGGAAGGGAGGATGTAACAATGGGTGAAGTTATTTTGACTATGAAGGACATTGATAAGTCCTTTCCTGGAGTTCATGCTCTGGATCACGTTAATTTTGAAGTGAAACGCGGCGAAGTACATGCTCTTATGGGAGAAAACGGTGCCGGAAAGTCTACATTGATGAAAGTTCTTACCGGTATTTATCAGAAAGATTCAGGATCCATTACCTATAAAGGAAAGGAAACTGAATTCCATAACACAAGAGAAGCGCAGGATGCAGGTGTTGTAATCGTGCATCAGGAGCTGAACATGGTAGGTGATCTTACCGTAGCTCAGAATATTTTTATCGGACGTGAACCAAAGAAAGGGTTCAGCATTGATGATAAGAAAATGATCGAAGATTCCAAAAAACTCTTTCAAGAACTGAACATTGAAATCAATCCAAAAGAAAAGATGAACAATCTTACCGTCGGAAAACAGCAGATGTGTGAGATCGCAAAGGCTATTTCCCACAAAGCAGAGGTTATTATCTTTGATGAGCCGTCAGCAGCACTGACAGAGAAAGAGATTGCAGACTTATTCGAGATTATCCGTGATCTTCGTAAGAAAGGTCTTGGAATCGTTTATATTTCCCACCGTATGGATGAGATTAAAACGATCACTGACAGAGTAACAGTCATGCGAGATGGTGGTTATGTAGGAACGCTGATCACAGCAGACAGTACAAAAGAAGACATCATCAACATGATGGTTGGACGTGTCATTTATGAAGATCCTAAGGAACACAGCATGGTTGCACCGGATGCACCTGTTGTTCTTAAGGTAGAGAACCTGAATGCAGGTAAGATGGTTCAGAATGTAAGCTTTGAACTTCGCAAAGGTGAGATTCTTGGTTTCTCAGGACTGATGGGAGCCGGACGTACTGAGACAGCAAGAGCACTGTTTGGTGCTGACCCGAAACAGAGTGGAAAGATCTCTATAAGGGGAAAAGACGGACAGCTTCGCGAGGTAACTATCAACAGTCCTCAGGATGCAGTTAAATATGGTATTGGTTATCTGTCAGAGGACAGAAGAAGATATGGTTGTGTCGTACAGAAATCTGTAACAGAGAATACTACGCTGGCAACCATGGAAGAATTTACCAGTGGTATCTTCATTAATAAATCAAAAGAAAAAGAGGTTTCAGAGAAATACGTTAAAGAGCTGGCAACCAAAACTCCAAACTGCGAGCAGCTGGTAGTCAATCTTTCCGGTGGTAACCAGCAGAAGGTCGTTATCGCAAAATGGCTGACACGAGACAGTGAGATTCTTATTTTTGATGAGCCGACCAGAGGTATTGATGTTGGTGCCAAGAATGAAATTTACAAGTTAATGAACAGACTGGCTGCAGAAGGTAAATCTATTATCATGATTTCTTCTGAAATGACAGAAGTTCTCCGTATGAGTGACCGTATTATCGTTATGTGTGAAGGTAAGATTACAGGAAATATTGATATTTCCGAAGCTACACAGGAACACATTATGAATCATGCAACACGGAACATCAATTAAGGAGGAAAGTCATGACTAAGAAGAAAAAAAGTATTTTAAGTGATCAGAGATTTATTGTATTACTGGTTATTATTGTACTGTTTGCAATTTTCTCCTTTAAGAGCAGGGAGTTCAGACAGTATACCACAATCCTGAGTATGCTGGATTTCTCATATTATGATCTTCTGATGGCAATCGGTGTTACATTCCCTCTTATTACAGGAGGTGTAGACCTGTCAATCGGAACAGGTATGGTATGTTACGCATTGATCGCAGGATCTCTGGTAAGAAATAATAATCTTCCGGTTGTACTTGCAATGTTACTTTGCATTGTACTTGGAATTATTGTAGGAGCAGCAAATGGTGTGCTGATCGGTATTATGAACCTGCCGCCATTCCTTGCAACACTTTGTACCTGTATGATTACCCGAGGTGCAGGATCCCTGTGCAGTGCCACTCCCTGGCCGGGACTTACACAGGAGGGCGGATGGTTTCATTCAATCTTTAAGATTACAGTTGGAACAGGAAGAAGTGCTTCCCGTTATCCTATCGGTTTCTTATGGATGATCATTCTGGTCCTTGTAATGGAATATGTTCTGAATCATACAAAATTCGGTCGTTATACGATCGCGATCGGTTCCAATAAAGAAGCAGCAGCTCTTTCGGGAATCAACGTTAAATTCTATCATGTTATGGTATATGTAGTATGCGGACTCTTCACAGGTCTTGCAGCTATCGCATATGCGGCAGTTACACCAACTGTACAGCCTGGTACCGGTGCAGGACTTGAAATGGATGCCATCGGTGGAGTATTCGTAGGTGGTGTTGCAGCAACAGGTGGTTATGGATCAGTAATCGGTACTTTAGCCGGTATCTTCGTTATCATGCTTCTGAAAACCGGTCTTCCATATATCGGACTTCAGGCAAACTGGCAGCAGATCATTACAGGTGCAGTTCTTATCATTGCAGTACTGATCGATATCATGAAAGAAAAGAAAGCAGCAGCAAAATAATTTTCAAAACTGAATAAAGAAAAATGCATCTTACGACAGATGCAAAACAGCAGGATATGAAACAACGGAGGGCTTCCAGGGGATGTTCGGCGACAGTATTGTCATATGTGTATTTTGGGGAAGGCGGAACGAGAGAGGAAGCCTCCGGGGTATCATTTATAAAAAAACTATATTAAAAATGTATATTTAAAAGGAGGAAATTTTAAATGAAAGCAAAAAAAGTGATCGCATTAGTTATGTGTGCAGCAATGGTAGCAGGTATGTCCGCATCAAGCGTTATGGCAGCCGATATGCCGGAACAGTTCAAAGATCTGAAAGCTAATGAAGCTTATGATTTCCCGATGATGGTTAAATCTTTCCAGTCTACATACTGGGATGCAGCTCAGGAAGGTATGAAGAAAGCTGCTGATGAACTTGGTGTTACATACAAAGCACAGGGACCAAACAGTGAATCTGATATCGCTGACCAGGTTAACATGATCAACACAGCAATCGCTGCAAAGCCGGCCGGATTAGGTCTTGCTGCATGTGATACATCTTCTGTTCTTGATGCACTTCAGGAATGTGCTGACAAAGGAATCCCGGTAGTAACATTTGATACAGGTATCGCTGATGCTCCGGAAGGATCTGTAGTATGTGAAGTTTGTACAGATAACACACAGGCTGGTTCTGTTGCAGCTGAAAACATGTATAATTCCATCAAAGATGTTATAGCTAATGCAGATGGACAGGTTATCATCGGTGAAGTTAACCAGGATGCTACAGGTCAGAACATCCAGCAGCGTGGTGGCGGATTCATTGACAAAATGATCGAACTTATTCAGGCTGACGGAAAAACAGTTGCAGTTAAAGGTAACGAGTTCTATGTAAACGCAGCTAAAGGTGCAGATGCAAAAGAAGCAGACGCAGACGTTGTTATCCAGGTCGCTGTTCCTGCACAGACAACTGTAGAGCTTTGCTCAACAGAGGCTCAGGCAATCCTTTCTCAGGAAAACTGCATCGCTATCTTCGGTTCCAACCAGACAGCAGCAGAAGGTGTTCTTGCAGCTAATGCTAACCTGAACGTTCTTGGTTCTGACGCAGGAGCAGGCGATGTTATCGGTGTTGGTTTCGATGCTGGTTCTATCATTAAAGCCGCTGTACAGGATGGAACATTCATCGGTGCTGTTACACAGTCTCCTCTGATGATGGGTTACTATGCAATCTACGCTCTGACAGCAGCAGCTAACGGACAGGAACTTGAAGATGTTCCTACAGATGGATACTGGTATGATTCCACAAATATGGACAGCGAAGAAATCGCTCCTAACCTTTATGACTAATCGATAAGTAAATATCGAGAGGAAATGAATCCTTAGAATTAAGTATTAATTATTAATACAAATACAGACGCCGCACTGCCGTATGGCAAGTGCGGCGTTGTTGTTCAAACAATAAAACAATGATTGGAAATGATGATTTTATTAAGTTGTAAAGATACTTATTTCGACGATAGATTTCAAAATAGCAAATAAGGACACTTTTTCAGACAAACAAGGTTCTTATTTTGGGGAGTAAGTTGAGATAAAATGAAATCATCAGATATGAAGAGCGTATAAATTCATATATTGAGGAGGTTTTGCAATGGCAGCATATTATTTAGCAGTAGATATCGGAGCATCCAGCGGACGTCACATCATTGGACATATGGAAAACGGAAAAATGGTTCTGGAAGAAATTTATCGTTTTGAGAATGGAATGGTAAAGAAAGACGGAGAACTCTGCTGGGAATTTGACCGTCTTTTCAAAGAGGTAGTAAATGGTCTGAAGAAATGTAAAGAAATTGGCAAGATTCCGGTAAGTATGGGCGTGGACACATGGGGCGTTGACTTCGTACTTCTGGACAAAAATGACAATGTTCTTGGAAATACAGTAGGATATCGTGACCACCGTACAGAGGGAATGGATAAAGAAGTTTATAAGGCAATTTCCCTGAAAGATCTCTATTCAAGAACAGGTATCCAGAAAGCTGATTATAATACGATCTATCAGCTGATGGCAGTGAAAAAGAAACATCCGGAATATCTGGAACAGGCGGAGACACTTCTTCATGTGCCGGATTATTTCCATTTCCTTCTTACAGGACAGAAAACCTGTGAGTACACAGAAGCTACGACAGGACAGCTTGTAAGCCCGATCACTAAGGACTGGGATTATGAACTGATTGATATGCTCGGTTATCCGAGAAAAATGTTCCAGAGGCTGATCATGCCCGGAACAGGCATCGGACATCTGTCAGATAAGATCAGGGAAGAAGTGGGCTTTGATCTGGAAGTAGTTGCACCTGCAACACATGATACAGGATCCGCTGTACTGGCAGTTCCTGCAAATGACGATGACTTTATCTACATCAGCTCCGGAACATGGTCACTGATGGGAATTGAGAGAAAAGAAGCTGACTGCTCTGAGAAGAGCTGTGAGATGAACTTCACAAATGAAGGCGGTTATGCAGGCCGTTTCCGTTACCTGAAGAATATCATGGGACTCTGGATGATCCAGTCTGTGCGTCATGAAGTAAATGATGCATACAGCTTTGCAGAAATCTGCGCAATGGCAGAGGAAGCAAAGGATTTCCCGTCAAGAGTAGACGCAAATGATGAGTGTTTCCTTTCTCCTGACAATATGACAGAGGAAGTTAAGGATTACTGCCGCAGAACAGGACAGAAGGTTCCGGAAACTCTGGGAGAGATTGCAACAGTTATCTACACAAGTCTTGCAGAATGCTATGCAAAGACAGCAAAAGAGCTGGAAGAGATGACAGGCAGGACTTACAGCCGTATTCATATCGTGGGCGGCGGTTCCAACGCAGGATATCTCAATGAGCTGACTGCAAAGGCAACAAAGAAAGAAATCCATGCAGGTCCAGGAGAGGCAACTGCAATCGGAAATATCACAGCACAGATGCTGAAAGCAGAAGAGTTTAAAACCATTGAAGAGGCTCGTACTATCATTCATGAATCCTTTGGTGTAAAAGTTTATAAATAATAAAAGGGGAACAGGGTATTGGCTCTGTTCCTTTTGTGTCTGTGATAATAAGAAAAAAATTTCAACCGGGAGGTTTTAATTTTATATATCTGAGAAGGTTGTCTGAAAAAAATGAATCGTATATAATGAGGTTAAAAGGTGTTTGGAAAATCATTCGTTACTGTGAACGGAGTGAACAGTAACGTTTGGCTGTGAGAAAGGAGTCAACGGCGAGGGAATATGTTGACTATCATGGGGTTTCAAAGTATAATGATGGCTGGTGAATTGGGCGGAAATACAGGGTGATTCATCAGAGGTAAGTGATTGATTTTAATAGATAAAGGCAGGTTATATATGAATACAATTAGTGTGGAAGAGCTGGAGAAGATTGATTCTTCTAAGATTACGATCGTGGATGTGCGGCCGGCGGATCAGTACAGCAGGGGATCTTTTCCGGGGGCAGTGAATATTCCGCTGGATGAGTTTGAGGAAAGAATGGAGTCTGTGGACAGGGAGAAGATGGTGTATGTTCTCTGCCATACGGGGGACAGAAGCCGGGACTGTGTGGAGAAGCTGAGTGATGCAGGGTATGAGGCTGTGAATATTGAAGGTGGATATCGTGCGTATCTGAGACTTTCTCTGAGCCGTTTTATGGAGAATGATGCTAAGGATCAGAAGGAACTGAAGACGAAGGAGATTGAGCACAGTATTATCAAGACGTTCAGAAAGACAGTCTGGAGACCGTTTACCAAGGCTTTGAATGAGTATCAGCTGATCCAGGAGGGAGATAAGATTGCTGTCTGTATTTCAGGTGGTAAGGACTCTATGCTGATGGCGAAGCTGCTTCAGGAGCTGAAGCGTCATGGGAAGATTCATTTTGAACTGGTGTTTCTGGTAATGAATCCGGGCTATAATGCGGATAACTGGAAGATTATTCAGGATAATGCAGAGCTTCTGGGAATTCCTCTTACGGTTTTTGAAAGTGATATTTTTGATACAGTGGCAGAAATTGAGAATAATCCCTGTTACCTGTGTGCGAGAATGAGACGTGGTTATCTGTATTCTCATGCCAAGGAGCTGGGATGTAATAAGATTGCGCTGGGACATCATTTTGATGATGTGATCGAGACAATCCTCATGGGTATGCTGTACAGTGGTAAGGTGGAGACTATGATGCCGAAGCTGCACAGTCAGAATTTTGAGGGAATGGAACTGATCCGTCCCATGTATCTGATCAAGGAATCTGCGATCAAGGCATGGAGAGATACTAATGGGTTGCACTTCATTCAGTGTGCATGCCGTTTCACCGAGAACTGTGTAAGCTGTGGGGGCGGACGTGGTTCCAAGCGTGATGAGATGAAAGAGTTGGTTGCACAGTTTAGAAATACAAGTAGTGTGATCGAGACGAATATCTTTAACAGTGTGCGGGATATTAATCTTCGTACTGTTATGGGATATCATAAAGATGGAGAATATTATAATTTCCTGGATGACTATGATCAGCGTGGAAATAAGGGCGTTGATAAGGATAAAGAATGATAACAGCAAAATCTTCATTTGTGGAAGAGAAATACACTGCTCAGTATTATAGTGGGAACGGTTGTCTGTATGTTTCTGGTGCAGGTGGTGTTCTAAAAGGAGGAATCCATGACCTTACAGGAAATTCTTGAAAGTGTAAAAAGTGGTTCGGTATCTGTGGAAGAGGCAGAGAGAATCCTTAAGAAAGAAAGTTATGAAGAAATGGGGTATGCGAAGCTGGATACAAGCCGTAAGGCAAGAACCGGTTTCGCAGAAGTAATCTACTGCAGTAATAAGGCAGATGAACATCTTCTGAATATTTTTGAAAGATTATACAGAGAAGACGGCGAGGTATTCGGAACCAGAGCTTCCCAACATCAGTATGAACTGGTGAAGGAGAAGTTTCCGGAAACAGAATATGATCCGATCTCACGCATCTTAAAAGTTGAGAAGAAAGATAAGAAGCGTATTGGTAAGATCGCCGTGTGTTCAGCAGGAACTGCAGATATTCCGGTTGCTGAGGAAGCTGCACAGACAGCGGAATATTTTGGCACAAATGTTGAACGGATTTATGATGTGGGAGTCAGCGGAATGCATCGTTTATTCTCCAGACTGGAGACGATCCAGAGTGCGAACTGTGTAATTGCAGTTGCGGGAATGGAGGGAGCTCTTGCCAGTGTGATGGGCGGTCTGGTGAGCAGACCGGTGATCGCAGTACCGACTTCTGTGGGTTATGGTGCAAGTATGCATGGTCTTTCGGCACTTCTTACCATGATCAATTCCTGTGCGAACGGGATTGCTGTGGTGAATATTGATAACGGCTACGGTGCCGGCTATCTGGCAACACAGATTAACCGTCTGGCAGCAGGTACAGATGAGAAAGGAAATTGATTATGGGAAAAACATTATATCTGGAATGTTATTCAGGGATAAGTGGTGATATGACGGTTGCGGCTCTTCTTGATCTGGGGGGTGACAGAACTGTGTTGGACAAGGTGCTGAGAAGCCTTCCGATATCAGGATTTGAGACAAAGATCAGCAGAGTTGTAAAGTCCGGAATAGATGCATGTGATTTTGATGTTGTGCTGGATAAAGATCATGAAAATTATGACCATGATATGGAATATCTGCATGGACATCATCATGAAGGCCATGAGAGCAATCACGCCCATGGCACAGGAACAGCGCAAGACCATCACCATCACGAACACCGTGGAATAAAAGAAATTACCTATATTATAGAGCATAGCGCAATGACTGAGAATGCAAAGAAGATCGCATTGCGTATATTTGAAATTCTTGCAGAGGCAGAGAGTAAAGCACACAATGTGCCTGTGGATCAGGTGCATTTTCATGAGGTGGGAGCAGTGGACTCTATTGTGGATATTGTGTCTGTGGCAGTCTGTCTGGATGATCTGGATGTTACAGAGGTGATCGTTCCTGTTCTCTGCGAGGGACGTGGAACTGTCCGTTGTCAGCATGGCATCCTGCCAATCCCGGTTCCGGCAGTTGCAAATATAGTAAGTGCCAATCATTTACATCTGAAAATGACAGAGGTAGAAGGTGAACTTGTAACGCCTACAGGTGCGGCGATAGTGGCAGCAGTAAAAACAAAGGATAAACTTCCGGAAACATTTGAAATCCAGAAGATTGGAATCGGTGCAGGTAAACGCCAGTATGAGTGTCCGGGAATCCTAAGGGCAATGATTATCTCACAGAGCGCAGAAATAGATGAAGAAAAGGCTCAGACAGAAGAATTCAAAAACGCGGAAATCGGAAATAATCCGAAAGCTGAAAATCAGGAAACCAAAGATACGATTATCAAGATGGAGACAAACATTGATGACTGCAGTGGAGAAGTTCTGGGATTTGTCATGGAACGTCTGATGAAAGCCGGTGCCAGAGATGTGCATTATGTGCCTGTTTTTATGAAAAAAAACAGACCTGCATGGGTTCTGAATGTAATCTGTAAGGAAGAAGATATAGAAACGCTTCAGAATATTATTTTTGAAGAAACTACTACGATTGGAATTCGTTATAGCATAATGGAACGTACGATTCTTCCCAGAGAAACGAGAACCCTTCCGACTCCCTGGGGAGAAGTTCTGGCAAAGGTATGCACTTTGAATGGAAAAGAGCAGCTTTATCCGGAATATGAGAGCGTTGCACAGTTGAGCAGAGAAAAAGAAATTCCATTTGCAGAAATTTACCGTTATATTGTTTTGGCAAATAAAGATAAAGAATAACAATGTAAAAGAAAACAGTCACATACTTGAGTGAATGTCTCAACATTCATCAGATGTATGTGACTGTTTCTTTTTATTATTTTTATGAGGTGACTTCTGGTTCAGTTCTATCTGCTGCCTGGTACTTTTTGCAATTCAGGCAGGGAAAGTTGTCTGATTCGGTTAAATTACAGAGTGCTTACACCGTCATCATCATAACGGTCATATTCAGCTCCCTCATATCCGATCATGCGGATAGTAGCAGGATCGATATCCTTTACTGTCTGTGCAACATCAGCAACTGGGATTGCTTTTCCCTTGCGGATGAACAGTGGAACTTCATTCAGGGCAACTTCTACATAGTGATGTCCTTTTTCGAGGATTTCCTGAGAGATGGTTCCATCCGGCAAGAATTTTACGAACATCATTTCTTCTGGCAGATATACATAGCGGCCTTTTGCATTCTGTGTGTAAACAGGTGCGATCATGATTTCGTTTCCAAGGAGAAGCTGATCTTCTACCTGAGTTGCGAATGCATCGTCTGTGTAGTCAAATGCCAGCGGACGGAACATCATATCATCGTTTAATGCTGCTTTCATGTATTCGCTGTACAGATATGGAACAAGGCGATATCTGACACCGATCACATGGCGGAAGTCTTCGATATTTTCAAACTGGTAAGCTTCCTGTTCTCTGGTTCCCAGAGCGGAGTGGTTTCTCATAAGAGGTGTGAATACACCAAGTGCCAGCCAGCGCAGTACCAGATCACGTGTGGTATCTGCACCGAAACCGCCCAGATCTGCACCTGTGTAAAGGAAACCGCACATATTCAGGGATGGAAGCATCTTTAAGTTCAGAAGGATGTGTGACCACCAAGATTTATTGTCTCCCATCCAGATTCCGCCGTATCTGTGCATTCCCACATAGGAGGAACGGGAGAACATCAGGAAACGTTTGCCAGGTGCGATTTTTTCAAATGCTTCACCTGCTGCACGGGTCATGTTATAGCCAAACAGGTTATGTACCTTGTCGTGGCGGATTTTCTGACCGTTTACATTGTGATAGAAGCGTTTGTAATCTTCCGGATTGTTTGCAAGGGCGTTTACTTTATCACCGAGTGTAAATCCAGGTGCTTCTTCCTTGTCCATGAAGTTGTCTTTGATGTATTCTTTTAATTCAGCAACGCCTTCCGGTGTACAGAACATTGCAGGTTCGTTCATGTCATTCCAGAAACCGTCGATTCCTTTGGAAATGAGACGTTCGTATTTCTGTCCGAACCATGCTCTGGCATCTGCGTTCAGGACATCCGGGAAATGAGTCCAGCCTGGCCATACAGCGGAAACGAAATCACTGCCGTCTTCACGTTTGCAGAAGTAGTTCTTCTCAACGCCTTCTTCATAAACATCATAGCCAGCCTCTACTTTGACACCAGCATCGATGATCGGGACAAGGTGGATACCTTTTTCTTTCATTTCATTGACATAGGCCTCAAAGTCAGGGAAGTTTTCCTGATTGACTGTGAAATCTTTGTAGTCTTCCATGTAATCGATATCCATGTATACCATATCGATCGGAATATTGTTTTCACGATATCCGTCAGCGGCTTTTCTGAAATCGTCAGCAGTTGTATATCCCCAGCGGCTCTGACCGAAACCAAATGCGAATTTAGGCGGGATATAGCTTCTTCCGATGATTTTGCGGAACTGTTTTACGATATCGTAAGGGGTTTCACCCTCGATCACATACAGATAAAGGTCTGCATCCTCACAGGTGATCTTTAACTGGGAAGAGAGTGTGTAACCGATATCAAACTTCAGTTTTCCTGGATAATCAACGAAGAGACCGAAAGTCTGTTTTCCGGAGATTACGAGGAAGTTGTGTGCTCCATAGAGGGAGATTTTATCTTCTGTATGGTTTGGCTGGTCGGAACAGTTGCTTTCATAAACGTATCCACGTTTGTTGATTCCGCGGTTTGATTCGCCCAGACCATAGACAACATCGTTGTCATCCATGTCATAAGTAAAAGAGAAGCCGTTCTCTGTGGAGATAGTTCCGTATGCAGGAGTTCCCTCAGAAGCCGGGATAGAAGTTACGATGGCATCGGTTTCAAATGGGGTCCCGTAAGTATATTTCTGAATCATTTTGTCATGTCCTCCTTAGGTTGAAAATGGTCAAGCGGATAAAATCATCCGCTTTGCTACGCGGCGCTACACCGAATAACTGAAACGCTTAAGTACTGTTAGAAAATACACAGGTGTTTTCCTTGATTTCATATTTACAATAATAGAGGTTTGGGTGAGGAAATGCTACTGAAATTATGACAAATTTATACGTTATTTTGACTTTTGCTCAAACTGTGAAGCAGTGATATGGGTATGGCAAGCAGTGGAGCGGCTGATCGTATCTGTTTGCGCTGTTAACTTATTGTGCTTTAATGCTTTATCTTAATAGAATTTTTCTGTACATACGGTGAAAAAAGTGCTAAACTGTTATTATTACACGAAAGAAAGGTTTATTTAACATGCTTCAGACAATTGAATCCATCAATAACGTCGTAAATAATTTTATCTGGGGTGTCCCGGCTATGATCTGTATTATCGGCGTAGGGCTTTACCTGAGCCTGCGGACCGGGTTTGTCCAGATCCGCAAATTCCCGTATGCGCTTAAAACCACACTGGGAAGAATTTTTAAGAAAAAAGAGGCCTCTGACGGTTCCATGACACCTTTTCAGGCAGTCTGTACTGCGTTGGCAGGTACAGTAGGTACTGGAAATATCGCCGGTGTTGCCGGAGCTATCGCCATCGGCGGACCGGGAGCTGTATTCTGGATGTGGATTTCCGCGCTCCTTGGAATGTGCACGAAATTTACAGAGGTTACTCTGGCAGTACATTTCCGTGAGAGAAACAGACATGGGGATTATGTAGGCGGACCTATGTATTATATTAAGAACGGATTGGGAAAGAATTGGAGATTTCTTGCAGTTCTTTATTCTGCATTCGGTGTACTGACTGTATTTGGAACAGGTAATGCTACTCAGGTAAATACCATTACAACAGCAATTGATACAGCTCTTATTAACTTCAATGTGATTTCAGAGTCTTCCACAGGCAGACTGAATCTGATCCTTGGAATTGTGATCACGCTGCTGGTTGGTATGGTACTGCTGGGCGGTATCAAGCGAATCGGAAGTGTTTCCGAGAAGCTGGTGCCCTTTATGGCATTGTTTTATATTGTACTTGCATTGGGTGTTGTGGTCTTAAATATCGGAAGAGTTCCGGCAGTTTTTCATGATATTGTTTATGGAGCCTTTAATCCGTCAGCAGTGACAGGCGGTGTGATCGGAAGCTTTTTCCTCAGTATGAAAAAGGGTGTTTCCAGAGGTATTTTCTCCAATGAAGCAGGACTTGGTACAGGGTCTATCGCTCATGCCTGTGCAGATACAAGCAAGCCTGTAAAACAGGGTATGTTTGGTATTTTTGAGGTATTTGCAGATACGATTGTGATCTGTACTCTGACAGCACTTGTAATCCTTGTAAGCGGCGTGCCGGTAAATTACGGTGCAGCGGCAGGTGCAGAACTTACAATTTCCGGATTTACTGCTACATACGGAGGCTGGGTTTCCATCTTTACGGCAGTTGCCATGTGCTGCTTTGCATTTTCAACGATTATCGGATGGGGACTTTACGGAGCTCGCTGCATTGAATTCTTATTCTCTGCAAAAGTTATCCGCCCATTTATGATCGCCTATTCATTAGTGGCAATCCTTGGTGCAACTGTAGATCTGGGACTTCTCTGGAGCATTGCTGAGACATTCAACGGTCTCATGGCAATCCCCAACTTAATTGGTGTATTTCTGCTTTCAGGAATTGCCATTACACTTACGAAAGAATATTTTGCACAGAAGAAATAACAATAATAGCCCGGAGAGTTATTTTTCCGGGCTATTATTTTATGAGAATTGCGGGAGCTGCTTTGCAACGGAGCAATTCGTAGATATCAAGTTAGGGGCAAAATGCCTTTTGACCCTAACATCATTTTATGAAAAAGGTAAAAGGAGAATAGAGCCATGGTTCCAATCGCACATATAGAAAATGATTTTCCAACCAAATTTGGTATTCCCAGGCAGAGTGGTCGGGTAGGGGCACTTAAAGCGAGAATTGTATTTGAGTCGGAATATCGAAATGTGGATGCCTGCCGTGGTCTGGAGGAGTTTAGTCATATCTGGCTGATCTGGGAGTTTTCGGAGGCAAAGAGGACAAAGTGGTCACCGACTGTCCGTCCGCCCAGACTTGGGGGAAATGTGAGAAAAGGAGTTTTTGCCACAAGATCTCCCTTCCGTCCCAATTCCATAGGATTATCCTGTGTGAAGCTTGAGAAAGTAGCTCTGGATGAGCCGGACAGCCCTGTACTTTATGTAGAAGGTGCAGATCTGATGAATGGAACACCGATTTTCGATATTAAACCATATATTCCTTATGCGGATTGCCATCCGGAAGCAACAGGAAGTTTTACCGAATATTCCAAAGATCATCATCTGAATGTAGAATTTCCCCAGGAGCTCCTGGAAAGAATACCCGGGGAAAGCAGAGAGGCTCTGATCGCAGTTCTTGCAGATGATCCCCGTCCTGCTTATCAGAATGATCCGGAACGGTCTTACGGAATGCCTTTTGGAGAGAAGGATATTCATTTTCGGGTGGATGGAGATATCCTTCGTGTTTATAATGTGACAGAATTTGTAAAAAAACAGCAGGAATCTTCGGCAGATTGTGGAAAATAACCATTTTCGGATATTTCTGTAAGAAAGGCTTGCAAAATTGGCGTTTATTCAATACAATATTAAACAGACTTTATGTTGGTAGAGTGACAAAGACTGATGGGAGATCGGTCTGAAAATATTTAGTGACATATGAGGAGCAGGAAAAATGAAGAAAATTGTTAAATTCGGAGGAAGTTCTCTGGCAAATGCAGAACAGTTTCAGAAAGTAGGGGAGATCATCAGAAGTGATGAGAGCAGACGTTATGTGGTTCCGTCCGCTCCCGGAAAGAGATTTGACGGAGATACAAAGGTTACAGATTTACTTTATAAATGTTATAATACTGCAGTTGAAGGGGAAGATTTCATCCCGATTCTGCAGGAGATCAAGGGAAGATATTATGAGATTATCCGCGGACTGAACCTTGATCTTTCTCTGGAAGATGAATTTGCTCAGATCGAAGCTGATTTCAAGGCACAGGCAGGCACAGACTATGCAGCATCCAGAGGAGAATTTCTCAATGGTAAGGTGATGGCAGCATATCTGGGTTATGAATTTGTTGATGCAGCAGATGTGATCCGTTTTGATAAGAACGGAAATCTGGATGCCGAGAAGACAGACAGACTTCTGTCCAAAAAGCTGGCAAAATGTGAACATGCCGTTATCCCTGGATTTTATGGCGCTGGTGAAGATGGAAAAGTTAAAACTTTTTCCAGAGGAGGTTCTGATGTAACCGGTTCTCTTGTGGCAAAGGCTATCAAGGCAGACCTCTATGAAAACTGGACAGATGTTTCTGGTTTCCTGGTAACAGACCCACGTATTGTTAAAAATCCGGAAGTGATTGAGAGCATTACCTACAGAGAACTCAGAGAGCTTTCTTATATGGGTGCAACTGTTCTTCATGAAGATGCGATCTTCCCGGTTCGTAAAGAGGGAATTCCGATCAACATCAAAAACACAAACAGACCGGAAGACAAGGGTACTTTTATTGTTGAGAGTACATGCAAGAAACCGAAATTTACAATCACAGGTATTGCAGGTAAAAAGGGATTCTGTTCTATCAATATTGAGAAATCCATGATGAACAGTGAGGTTGGTTTCGGACGTAAGGTACTTCAGGTATTCGAAGATCAGGGAATCAGCTTTGAGCATGTTCCATCAGGAATCGATACAATGACTGTATATGTACATCAGGATGAATTCGAAGAGAAAGAGCAGCAGGTAATCGCAGGAATCCATCGCGCAGTACAGCCGGATTTCGTAGAAATGGAATCTGACCTTGCACTGATCGCTGTTGTAGGACGTGGTATGAAATCCACCAGAGGTACAGCAGGAAGAATCTTCTCAGCACTTGCCCATGCAAATGTAAATGTGAAGATGATCGACCAGGGCTCCAGTGAGCTGAATATCATTATCGGTGTGGAGAACAGAGATTTTGAGACTGCAGTAAAGGCAATTTATGATATCTTTGTAATTACCCAGATCTAATTGAGAATTGCAGGAGCTCCTTCACAGCGGAGCAATTTGTGGATATGATGTTTACCAATTATAGGATAAACAAAATAATGGACCGTCAGAAATCAGCATAGAGATTTCTGGCGGCTTTTTATATTATAGGAAATTACTCCGTAATGTTCCTATAACATAAAAAAGCCCTCCGGGCAGGATCGCACTGCGACGGAGCGGAATTATGTCGCTGAAGCGACCTGTTGCAGGCGGAGAATCCTGCAAGCAGGATTCTTTCTTGAATTCAGGAGTTTTTACATGATGATGAATTCTGTGTTATAATGAACGGACGATGTGAATAATTATTTGATAGCTATTGTTGCGTGAGGTGTTTTGATATGGATAAGCCGGTGGTTCGTATTTCCGTCAGAAATCTGGTGGAGTTTATATTAAGAAGCGGGGATCTTGACAACCGGGGAGGATCTTCTGACAGAGAAGCAATGCAGAAGGGCAGCAGACTGCACAGAAAAATACAGGGCAGGATGGGAAGCCATTACAGAGCGGAGGTTTCTCTTAAATATAAAACAGAATATGAAGATGTAAGTATCCAGGTAGAGGGCAGAGCTGACGGAATCTTCACAGAGGATGGACAGTGCTGGATCGATGAGATCAAGGGTGTTTATGCAGATGTCAGTCAGTTGGAAAAGCCTGTGAAGGTTCACAGTGCACAGGCAATGTGTTATGCCTGGATCTACGCACAGGAGCAAAAACCGGAGAAGATCGGAGTGCAGATGACATATGGGAATCTGGACACAGAGGAGCTTAAGTTTTTCAGAGAAGAATATACGCTGGAAGAACTCGGACTGTGGTACCAGAATCTTTTGGACAGGTATCATAAATGGATCGCATACCAGTTTGCATGGAAAAAAGAACGGAATGCGTCCATGAGTGATCTGGAGTTCCCTTTTGAATATCGTGAGGGACAGCGAAAAATCGTATCCGGTGTATATCACACTATATCCACAGAAAGACAGATTTTTGTCCAGGCACCTACAGGAGTAGGAAAGACCATGTCCACGATCTTTCCGGCAGTGAGAGCAGTTGGTGCAGGACTGGGGGAAAATATTTTCTATCTTACAGCAAAGACCATTACCAGGACTGTGGCTGAAGAAGCTTTCTACATATTAAAGGAGCATGGACTGAAATTTAAAGTGATAACCATTACCGCGAAGGAAAAGCTGTGCTTCTGCGATAAAACAGAATGCAATCCTGAGAACTGTCTGTGGGCGAGAGGACATCTGGACAGAGTGAATGATGCTGTTTTTGAATTGTGGACTACGCAGGACAGCTATGACAGGGATACTTTGCTGGAATATGCGAAGAAATGGCAGGTGTGTCCTTTTGAAATGTGCCTGGATCTGGCAGTCTGGGTGGACGCTGTGATCTGTGATTATAATTATGTATTTGATCCCAATGTTTATCTGAAAAGATTTTTCGGGGAGGGTACTTCCGGAGAATACATTTTTCTGATCGATGAAGCTCACAATCTGGTGGACAGGGGAAGGGAAATGTATAGTGCTCATGTGGATAGAGCGGATGTACTGGAGGCGAAGAGACTGGCCGGGGATTACAGCAAAGGTCTGGTGCGAGCACTGGAAAAAGTGAACAGACAGCTTCGAACTCTGGAAAAGGAGTGTACAGAGTACGAAATCCTGCCAAATCCCGGAGCAGTTTCTCTGGGAATGCTTCAGGTGATGGGGGAGATGGATAAGCTCCTGGAGGAACTTCATGGAAAGGAACTTCCGGAGCAGCTGCTGGAATTTTACTTCTGTGTGAGAGATTTTCTGAATATTGATGAACTTTTGGATGAAAATTATGTGGTTTATACAGAAATGGGAGAAGGGGGAAAGGTGATTTTGCGGCTTTTCTGTGTAAATCCTGCAGCAAATATTCATAGATGTCTGGAAAAGGGAAAAAGTGCGGCGTTCTTTTCTGCGACTCTGCTTCCCATGGATTATTACCGTGCACTTTTAAGCACCAGAAAGGATGACTATGGGATTTATGTGACTTCTCCTTTCAGGCAGGAGAACAGGTGCATTCTCACAGGACGGGATGTGAGCAGCAGGTATACCAGAAGAGGATATGAGGAATATCACAGGATCGCATCTTACATTGCCAGAACTGTATGGACAAGAAAAGGAAATTATATGGTATTCTTTCCTTCTTATAAATTTATGGAAGATGTTCTGGAGGTGTATGAGAATGAGTTTTCAGCGGAATGGGTTCGTTGTATTTCGCAGACATCGGGAATGAATGAAAGGGAGAAAGAGGAATTTCTGGAGGAATTTTCTGCATCAGAGGGAACGCTGGTAGGATTTTGCGTGATGGGCGGGATTTTTTCAGAGGGAATTGATCTGATGGGAGAGAAGCTGATCGGAGCAATCATCATAGGGACTGGTCTTCCTCAGATTGGAACAGAAAGGGAGATCCTCAGGCAGTATTATGATAAAAAGGGTGTGAATGGATTTGATTATGCATACAGATATCCGGGGATGAATAAGGTGCTGCAGTCAGCCGGGCGTGTGATCAGAACCCAGGAGGACACAGGGATCATACTTCTGCTGGACGAGAGATTTGCAGGGAAAGATTACAGGAATCTGTTTCCTGCTGAGTGGTCTGACAGGGGAAACTGTACTTTAAATACTGTGGAAGAACAGCTGGGAAGCTTCTGGAACAGGATAAGAGAAAAGAACTGAACACTGATACTGAGATTCTGGTCTTTGCTGGAAAAAAGATAAAAATCTTGCTATCCTGAATAAAACAATATATACTTTGCTTACTGTGAATGGGATGTGAAAAGAAACCGTAAAAGGAGTTTTGCATGAGAAAAAATAGACAAACAGCGAAATATCATATTAAAAGTTATATCATAGCCGGAAGTCTGGCCGGAGCCATTTCCATGGCACTGGCTTTGCCGGTTCCTGTTATGGCTGCACAGCAGAGCCTTGCATCTGTCACCGGGCAGGCACAGATTCAGCCCATGGGAGACGGAAGTGGCAAATATATGATGAAGAGTGACGGATTTTACTGTCTGGATGTGAATGGCGCCGGAAGTACCCAGGCGGAGATCCATTATTTTCAGGATTATGAGATAGACGGAACTGTATTTGATGGATATTATTATCATGATGCAGATGGGAAATTCAAAGCCTGCAGTCCTCATATGGAGCATCTGAAAGGTGTTGCAGTGTTTGGGGATAAGACAGATGAGGAAGCTGATACACAGAATGCCCAGGAGGCAGAGAAATTTGACGGATATTACTTTGTGAATAATCTGGGGCGTCTGTCAGCAGCACCGCAGGTAAGGTATATTGACAATCTGGCAATAGACGGGATTACTCTGAATGGATATTATTATTTTGATGAAAATGGCAGACTGGTAACCGAGCCAGGTATCCATTCACTTGAGATGGACTGTTGTGAAATGAATTTTGACGGAAGCTATTATTTTGGCGGTACAAATGGCGCCCTGCTTCAGGAAAGCACAGTGACGGATGATGGTTTTATTGTGGATGATACGGGAAAGATCGTGAATATGGATGATCTTGGGATGGATAATCTGAAGCCTCAGCTTGAGAAGATGCTGTCCGGATATCAGGGAACCTGGAGTGTTTATGTGAAAGACCTTAATGAAGAAAAGGAAATCCTGATCAATGATACTTCCCTTTATTCTGCAAGTCTGATCAAAGCCTTTGTAATGGCAAAGACATATGAGGACATGGAGCAGGTAAAGGCAGATGAGGCAAAGAAATTAAATACTGCAGATACAAAAACTGTAGATGTAAAATTAAATGACCTGCTGTGGAATATGATCACAGTCAGTGACAATGAATCCTGCAATGAACTGGTGAAGCTTCAGACAGATTCCCTTGATTTCAAAAAAGGTGCGGAGGATATTAACAAATATCTGGAAAAAGAGGGCTATACAGAGACAAGTGTGCAGCATACCCTCCATCCGGCAGCTTCTGCGCAGGAGAGTCTTGGAGGCAGAAACATGACTTCTGTGAAGGATTGCGGCACTCTGCTTGAAAAAATCTACAAGGGGGAATGTGTCAGCAAAGAGGTGTCAGAAGAAATGTTAAATCTTCTGTCAAATCAGGAAAACACCTGGAAAATCCCCCAGGGACTTCCGGATGGAATAAAATCTGCCAACAAGACCGGCGAGACAGACCAGGATCAGCACGATATCGCAATTGTCTATGGCGAAAAGACAACTTATATCCTATGTGTGATGTCTGAAAACTGCCCGGAGAGTACGGCGGTGACGAACATACAGAATATTTCAAAGATTGTATATAATTATTTGAACCTGTAGCCGCCAGACCTGCGCGGAATGATTGATTTTTATAGGAAAATCATGTATAATACCAACGAACTATGCCTATAGAAAAAGTTTAACCGAATCAGGCTGTGAAACAACTATTCAACTATGAGCAGATAGTCAAACGGATGATTTTATCCGCTTGATTCAGGAAAGTCAGGAGGAAGAATTTAAATGCGAGTTGATGCGGACGATTTTGCCCGACCTTGCAGCTGCGGCAGGGAACACCAGATTGCAGTGAAAGAGATTTTGATAGAAGCCGGAGCTGTAGAGAAGCTTGAAGAAGAGATGTCAGAGGGAATGCTCAGAGAGTACATATCCCCGCTGGTCATCTGCGATACCAATACCTATGCAGCAACAGAAGAACTTATGGAGGATATCTATGACAGGTGTCAGGTACTTGTTCTGGATGCAGAGGGACTTCAGGCAGACCGGCATGCAATAAAAATTGTGGAGAACAACATGGAAGAGGACATTGACCTGATCCTTGCAGTAGGAGCAGGCACGATCCATGATATCAGCCGTTATATTGCACATAATTACAAAGTACCTTTCATTTCAGTGCCTACCGCAGCAAGTGGAGATGGATTTGTAACAACAGTAGCAGCAATGACCCTGGATGGAGTAAAGAAGACTGTGCCTTCAGTAGCTCCGATCTGTGTATATGCAGATACAGATATTTTTTCAAAAGCACCACAGCGCCTGACTGCAGCCGGGATTTCAGACCTGATGGCGAAATACATCTGTCTTGCAGACTGGAAGATCGCGAACCTGGTCACCGGAGAGTATTTTTGCCGCGAAACTGTAAAGCTGGAAGAGAAAGCGTTAAAAACTGTGAAATCTTCGATTCAGGATATTACAGAGGGAGAGGAAGATGAATGCGAACAGCTTATGTATGCATTGATTCTTTCCGGACTTGCAATGCAGATGATTGGTAATTCAAGGCCTGCGTCCTGTGCAGAGCACCAGGTCACACATCTGTGGGATATGGAAGTGATCAATGGTCCGCTGGATGCACTCCACGGAGAGAAGGTTTCTGTAGCAGCACTTCTTGTACTGGAAGAATACAAGCGTATCGCTGCAGCCATCACACAGGGAAGATGTCACGCAAAACCCTATGAGAATGAGGACGAAGAGCTTCTGAAAGAAACTTTTGGAAAAAAAGGACTTCTGGAAGAAATAAGAAAAGAAAATGAGCCGGAATTGTTAGAAACTATTTCACCCCAGCATCTGGAAAAATGCCTGAACGGGATAGAGGAGATTATTGATGAGCTTCCCAGTGAACAGACTATGTTCCATTTGCTGGAGAAAGCCGGATGCGCGAAAACCGTTTATGATATCGGACTCGATGAAGCGGCTGTTTTGCCAAGCCTCAGACTTGCTCCTTATACAAGGAGACGGTTAAGCTTATTGAGAATCAGCAAGATGCTGGATATAAGAGGAGAATGATTATGCGTGTTGGAATGGGATATGATGTACACAGACTGACCGAAGATAGAGATCTGATTCTGGGTGGTGTGAAGATAGACTGGGAAAAAGGTCTCCTGGGACATTCAGATGCAGATGTACTGATCCATGCAGTTATGGATGCACTTCTGGGAGCTGCTGCACTGGGCGATATCGGAAAACATTTTCCGGATACAGACCCTGCATATAAAGGAATTTCCAGTATTCTGCTGCTGGAACATGTGACGAAGCTTTTGAGAGAGCACCATTATGAGATCGGAAATATAGATGCAACGATCATTGCACAGAAACCAAAGATGGCACCTCATATTCCACAGATGAGAGCCAATATGGCAAAAGCAATGGGAATCAATGAGTCTCAGCTGAACATTAAGGCCACTACAGAGGAAAAACTGGGATTTACGGGAAGAGAAGAAGGAATTGCATCTCAGGCGATCTGTCTTCTTAATGAAAGAAAAGAGAGTTAATGATAGAGAAAACTGGAGGAATAAAACATGAAACTTTTTAACACACTGACACGTAGAAAAGAAGAATTCGTACCTCTTGAAGAGGGAAAAGTTCGTATGTATGTCTGCGGTCCGACTGTATACAACCTGATCCATATCGGAAATGCACGTCCGATGATCATCTTCGATACCGTACGCCGATATATGGAATACAAAGGATATGAAGTAAACTATGTTTCCAATTTTACAGACGTAGATGACAAGATCATCAAGAAAGCAATCGAAGAGGGCGTAAGCGCACAGGAAATTTCCGAGCGTTATATTGCAGAGTGTAAGAAAGATATGGATGGCATGAATGTAAAACCTGCCACAACCAATCCACAGGCAACCCAGGAAATCAACGGAATGATCAGTATGATCCAGACTCTGGTTGATAAGGGATATGCTTATCCGGCAGCAGACGGTACTGTTTATTTCAGAGTTAAGAAGTTCAAAGAATATGGCAAACTTTCGCACAAGAACCTGGATGATCTGCAGTCCGGCTTCCGTTCTCTGCAGGTGTCCGGTGAAGACCAGAAAGAAGATCCACTGGATTTTGTTCTCTGGAAACCGAAGAAAGAGGGAGAACCATCCTGGCCTTCACCATGGTGTGACGGACGTCCGGGATGGCATATTGAGTGTTCTGTTATGGCGAAAAAATACCTTGGTGATGAGATTGATATCCATGCAGGCGGAGAAGACCTGATCTTTCCTCACCATGAGAACGAGATCGCACAGAGTGAATGCTGCAACGACAAAATCTTTGCAAAATACTGGATGCACAATGCATTCTTAAATATTGATAACAGAAAAATGTCCAAGTCTCTTGGAAACTTCCGTACTGTTCGTGAAATCAGTGAACAGTATGACCTGCAGGTGCTTCGTTTCTTCATGCTGAACGCCCATTACAGAAGTCCGCTGAATTTCAGCGCAGATCTGATGGAAGCTGCAAAGAATGCATTAGAGCGTATCACAGATGCAGCAGCAAACTTAAAGGACAGAAAAGCAGCAGCACAGACAGAAACTGCAACAGATGCAGAGAAAGAACTGCTTGCACAGGCACAGGAATTCGTAAAGAAATTTGAAGAAGCTATGGATGATGATTTCAACACAGCAGATGCACTGGCAGCAATCTTTGAACTGGTTAAATTTGCAAATACAAATGTATCAGAGGCAAGTTCCGCAGAATTTGCAGGAACACTTCTTGACACAATGGTGAAATTATGCGATGTACTTGGTCTGAAGGCTGTGAAAACAGAAGAAATCCTTGATAAAGAAATCGAAGACCTGATTGCAGAGCGTCAGGAAGCAAGAAAAGCAAAGAATTTCGCAAGAGCAGATGAGATCAGAGATGAGCTTCTGGCTAAGGGAATCATCCTTAAGGATACCCGCGAGGGAGTAAAATGGAAACGAGCTTAAATGATATGAGTGGAACAAACGGACTTAATGAAGAGAATTTGAGTAGTTTGAAAGGCATGCTTCATCAGTTGTTTCATTTGGAAGATAAAGACTTGCGAACATATTCTCCGCTGACATTGGCGTATATCGGAGATGGCGTCTATGAACTGGTGATCCGCACGATCCTTGTAAAAAAAGGCAACTGTCCGGTGAACCAGCTTCACAGAAAAGCCAGCAGTCTGGTTAAGGCAGGAACTCAGTCTTCCATGATGGAAGTAATCGAGCCCATGCTTACAGAGGAGGAACACAGCGTTTACAGAAGAGGAAGGAATGCTCATTCTCCTACAATGGCTAAACATGCAACCATGGCAGACTACCGCAGGGCAACAGGGTTTGAAGCTCTGATGGGCTATTTATATTTAAAAGATGATTTCAGCAGGATCATAGAACTGGTCCGTGCAGGGATTGGAGAGGATAAGATATGAGTGAACAGATAGAAGGACGCAATGCGGTTCTGGAAGCGTTTCGTTCCGGCAAATGTGTAGATAAGCTTTTTATCCTGGACGGATGCCAGGACGGACCGGTCCGCACTATTGCCAGAGAGGCAAGAAAAAAAGATACGATTATTAATTATGTGGCAAAAGAACGTCTGGATCAGTTAAGCGAGACAGGCGCACATCAGGGCGTAATCGCTCAGGTGGCAGCCTATGAATATGCAAGTGTAGAAGATATTCTTGCGAAGGCAAGGGAAAAAGGAGAAGATCCCTTTATCTTTATCCTGGATAATATTGAGGATCCTCATAATCTTGGTGCGATCATCCGTACAGCAAACCTTGCAGGTGCACATGGGGTGATTATTCCCAAGAGAAGAGCAGTTGGCCTGACTTCCACAGTTGCCAAGACTTCAGCAGGTGCATTAAACTATACACCTGTTGCAAAAGTTACCAATCTGGGACATACCATCGATGAACTGAAAGAACAGGGCATGTGGTTTGTATGTGCAGATATGGGCGGTGAAACCATGTACAATCTTAACCTGACAGGTCCGATCGGCGTAGTGATCGGCAATGAAGGTGAAGGTGTAAGCAGACTGATCCGTGAGAAGTGTGATTTCGTGGCATCTATTCCTATGAAGGGTGACATTGATTCCCTCAATGCATCTGTGGCAGCCGGAGTACTTGGATATGAGATTGTACGTCAGAGACTGCAGAAGAAATAAGTTTATCTCAGTCTGAGATAAAGGCTTCGTGAGGATGTGCAGCGATTATTAAGAGGAATTTTTGCAGCAGAAAATTATTCCACAATATTGTTATGCTATAAGAAGCCCTCTGGGCGAATGATAGAGATTTTCAGAAAAACGGAAGGGTTAAATTGATGAAACAGTATGACGGAATTAAAGATGAAGAATTAATTTCCCGTTTCAAAAACGGGGAATCAGAAATCCTCGACTATCTGATGGAAAAATACAAGAACATGGTCCGCAAGAAAGCAAGGACCATGTTCCTGATAGGCGGGGAGAACGATGACCTGATACAGGAAGGCATGATCGGACTGTTTAAGGCAGTCCGCGATTACCAGCCGGACAGGGATGCTGCATTCCAGACCTTTGCCAGTATATGTGTGGACAGACAGATCTACAACGCCATCCAGAGTTCCAACAGGCAGAAGCACCAGCCACTGAATTCCTATATTTCCCTCAGCGAACAGGATGGGGAAAATGAAGAACATCTTGGAGATAACTGGGGAGAGAACCCGGAGTCTATCATTATTGACCAGGAGAATGTCCAGGATCTGGAGCAGGAGATAACAGCAACGTTAAGTCCAATGGAGAACCAGGTTCTTGAATATTATCTGGCAGGAAACGGATACGGAGAGATTGCCCAGATCATGGGAAAAACACCCAAATCCATAGATAATGCATTACAGCGTATCCGAATCAAGATCAGAGAGCAGTTGGAGCAATATCAAAAATAGAAAGATATCTGTATAAAACCCAAAAATAAAAATCAAAAAGTTAAAAATAGGGATTGACAATACAAACAAGTTCTGATAGTATATTTAAATGTGAGCGGTAAATCCGACACAATGCTGATGTGGCTCAGAGGTAGAGCACTTCCTTGGTAAGGAAGGGGTCACGGGTTCAATTCCCGTCATCAGCTTGCTAAGAATAGCTTATTTACTGGGTTTGTGAGGTGCCAGTAAATCAAAGTTACTCAAGATAATCAGGACATAGGTTCTGATTATTTTTTTTGTGCAATTTGCAGTTCCGGGATACTGCTCAGAATTGCAGTTTTTGTACTGAGACTCTTCCTATTCCTGAAGATGATTTTAGGATGATATACTCGAATAAACCCAGTATTATTTTATAAACTTCTAAGAACTGTTTGTACTTCCAGAATGACAAGAGATATGTTATACTTACAGTGTTGTCCAACCGATACCCGGCAACGGGAGGAGGTGAAGTCTATATGGAGAATCTTGCTGTTTCTTTTCTTGTCACCTTTATGGCAAGCATAGCTGCCTATTATGTTTGCAAATGGTTAGACGGAGATAAGTAGGGCAACACTAACCTGGCAGTTTCTTGTCTGCCATAAAAAATAAGAAGAAGCCCCCAGTATTCGCACTACTGAGGGCTTCATTCTTTTTGTCTACATGGACTTGCTATTTCTTTTCGCCTACTGGCATTATAGCATATGCAGATCAGGAAATCAATATGCAAGTGATTCTGAAACATTCTGAAACAAATAAAAAGAGTAAACTATTTCCTTGGTTTATGCCTTATTTTTCGTTAATATTCACCAATGTCGAACAGCTCGTCAAAGGTTATCTTCAGATTCGGAAACATAACCAGATGTAAATCTTCTTTATTCTGGGCTGTGACAGTCTTATAAAGATACGGATAACCAGTGCCATCTTCTTTGAAATCGAAGAGATAAATCTCTACAGATTTTTTTCTCCAGTCAACGATCCAATACTCAGAGACACCGACCTTGCAATAAATATTCATTTTTTCATGTCGATCATATTCTTCTGTGGCATTGGACAAAACTTCCATCACAAAGCGGGGAATGCCAGTGAAAGAAATGTTCTTACGGTCTCTCAGGTTACAGATGATTGATACGTCAGGAATGATTACTTTATCATCATTTTCACGCCATTCATACTGAACACCATCACCAAAGACACGACATAAGCTGTCTTTGATTTGGCTGCCGATCTTGATAACAAAGTTATTGATAACCATAGAATGTTCCAGGTAAGTTTTACTTAAATCTTCAATTGGTAGTGCATTACTCATATTGCCGCACCTCCTTGATATGTTGATATAATTATAATATTTTGCAAGATGTTAGTCAAGGATATGAGCTGCTGAAAGAGAGTGCAGATGAGTCTGAGAGTTACTGTTCACACACCACTGTCCCGCAAGGTGTTTTGGCATGAATATGCCAAAATCCCGAGACATACAAGCCAAA
>NZ_JAJDML010000257.1:0-229 GCF_020594215.1 Blautia sp. DFI.1.216 | reverse complement strand
ACTCATAATAAATAAAAATAACAAAACGGTTTTCATTCAATTTCTCCCTATAAAAAGCTGTATCCAGCATCATAAAAAAGAAAATATGTTCGATATTTTATTGCGAAATTTTTGATATCATGGTATCATATATGTATGAAAGAAAATCTTATACATTATCGCACTTGTGTGTGCAATATTAATTACCATATGGTATGGTCGGTAAAATACCGGCGGAAGATATTAAGTG
>NZ_JAJDML010000256.1:0-231 GCF_020594215.1 Blautia sp. DFI.1.216 | reverse complement strand
TATCTTCCGCCGGTATTTCACTGACCATACCATATGGTAATTAATATTACACACAAGTGCGGTAATGTATACGATTTTCTTTCATACATATATGTATACCATGATATCAAAAATTTCGCAATAAAATATCGAACATATTTTCTTTTTATAATGCCGAGTACAGCTTTTTATAGGGGGAAATTGAATGAAAACCGTTTTGTTATTTTTATTTATTATGAGTGCAGATATGCA
>NZ_JAJDML010000255.1:0-231 GCF_020594215.1 Blautia sp. DFI.1.216 | reverse complement strand
AAATGATAGAGGAACTTCCCGACTATATCGTAGAATGTCTGGACGAATTTATCAGTCACTACGGGACGCTGGAAGAAGTCGTGGAACACAAGGACGACATTTATTATTATCCCGACTGTGAAACTATGACAGACGTTGCCTATTACTACATAGACGAATTGCAGGCACTTGGGGACATTCCACCCAGCTTACAGAATTACATTGACTATGAAGCCTACGGGCGAGATTTGG
>NZ_JAJDML010000254.1:0-233 GCF_020594215.1 Blautia sp. DFI.1.216 | reverse complement strand
AAAGCGGGAAGGAAAAAGAAGCAACTAAACGAGGGTGTAGAAAAAGACGAAGAGGAAAGGATTAACCGTAGAAGAGAGGGAAATGGAGGGAAGAGAACAAAACCGGAGTGTTTTTTTTTTTTGTAGGAATATCGGAGGAGAATATTGTTTGTACATATCAAGTAGTAGCAACCCAATGAGCATAATGGAGTGCTTAACTCTTCAGAAGAAGAGTGCAGCTGGATAGTGCGAAT
>NZ_JAJDML010000253.1:0-233 GCF_020594215.1 Blautia sp. DFI.1.216 | reverse complement strand
TCTTTCATCAGCATAATCATTGTATCAGGATAAAGTTCACAAAGTATCCGCAATATATTCCCATAAGTTCATATCATTATTGGAATCGTACATATTTCAGTATAAAAAGTTCACCGTGTTATTCTTCTACTTCTTTTCCATCTATATATAGTTGAAATTTATCAGGATGATTGACTACATCATAGTCCTTTCCGTATTCTACAGGTCTATATTCGGCTGTCATTACCGATTCC
>NZ_JAJDML010000252.1:0-234 GCF_020594215.1 Blautia sp. DFI.1.216 | reverse complement strand
CGGAGGACACCAAAGCCGGAATGATACAGGCGTATCTTGATAAGTACACCGGGAGCATGGTCTGTTCCAAGCAGCTTTACAAGGAAGCCTTGAACCATACCTTTGACGAGCCGAAGCAATGGGAAATCCGGGAAATCAACGAGATTATGAACCAGTGCATTACCGGCTGGCGGTACTTTCCGAACCCAAGAATGTTTTCCGAATATGGCAGACAAAAGGGCTGGGAGCGTGAAA
>NZ_JAJDML010000251.1:0-235 GCF_020594215.1 Blautia sp. DFI.1.216 | reverse complement strand
AATAAATAACGATACAGGGCCCATTCGGGTCTTGTAATTGGAATGAGTACAATGTAAATACCTTAACGAGGAACAATTGGAGGGCAAGTCTGGTGCCAGCAGCCGCGGTAATTCCAGCTCCAATAGCGTATATTAAAGTTGTTGCAGTTAAAAAGCTCGTAGTTGAACTTTGGGCCCGGTTGGCCGGTCCGATTTTTTCGTGTACTGGATTTCCAACGGGGCCTTTCCTTCTGGC
>NZ_JAJDML010000250.1:0-235 GCF_020594215.1 Blautia sp. DFI.1.216 | reverse complement strand
TACGGATATGGAATACCTGCGCAGGAACTGGTATGGGAAAAAGGCATCTGCCCCGGCACTGGAGAAAAGACACCATAAATATTTCCTGCGTTTTTCCTATACAGAAGAAGTGACGCTTACTCAGACACCTGTAAAAGAGCAGATTATCTGCAGTGTGGATCTGGGGATCAATACGGATGTAGTCTGTACCATCATGCGGGCAGACGGAACTGTCCTGGGGAGAAAGTTTATTGAC
>NZ_JAJDML010000249.1:0-235 GCF_020594215.1 Blautia sp. DFI.1.216 | reverse complement strand
TTCCTTATGGGAAAGAAACTCTGCCGTATTCCTGTGGAGCCAATATAGCGCTATGGATGCTTTACAAATAAAAATAATAGATTGGAGAGAGGACAAATGACAATCCGCAGAGGAGATATTTTATGGGCAGATCTCGGTATGTTTCCTACAACATCTGTTCAGGGTGGAGTAAGACCGGTGATCGTAGTGAGTAATAATAAAGCCAATACATACAGTTCAGTCATAACGGTAGTTC
>NZ_JAJDML010000248.1:0-236 GCF_020594215.1 Blautia sp. DFI.1.216 | reverse complement strand
GGTTAAGGTCTCGTTCGTTATCGCAATTAAGCAGACAAATCACTCCACCAACTAAGAACGGCCATGCACCACCACCCACAAAATCAAGAAAGAGCTCTCAATCTGTCAATCCTTATTGTGTCTGGACCTGGTGAGTTTCCCCGTGTTGAGTCAAATTAAGCCGCAGGCTCCACTCCTGGTGGTGCCCTTCCGTCAATTCCTTTAAGTTTCAGCCTTGCGACCATACTCCCCCCAGA
>NZ_JAJDML010000025.1:0-52953 GCF_020594215.1 Blautia sp. DFI.1.216 | reverse complement strand
CGTTTCTTATTCTCTTGGTATCAATGCAATTAATTTCACCTACGAATATGTCAATGGAAAATTTGTTCCGACAAGCAGATATGGATCTTACAAAGAAATATATTCCGCAGATGGAAGCAGCCGACATTTCACAGTAAGCAGTGATCTTCCGGCGTATACCAGACCAGGCGCTACTGCGGTAAACACAACACTGAAAACCGGATCATTAACGAAAATCATTAAATGTGCACTCATAAGCGGAAAGATGTATATTCAGTTAGAATGCGATGGAGAAATCTACTGGATTAAAGCGCTGGAAAATCCACCGATTTCTGATAACGAAAGACAATTTATGGAAGTTAGATATGCAGGATGATATCATACTCTCACTATTTTACAAAAAAATCATAGGTTTAATTCCCAAAAGCCACCAAGAGATTTTTCTTCTCTCCTGGCAGCTTCTCTTCATTATATCATTAAATTATTGTACAACACTCATGCTTTCATCGATCCAGTTCTGAACCATCGCAGCACTTACTTTAAGATAGTGGGCTATTTTTTCAGCTTTCATTCCATCCGCAGCCATGGACAAAGCAGTTTCTTTTGCCTGTGGCACCACGATTTCATAAAAATAGAATCCCAGATAGCCGATATTTTCCAACTTGATGATGACAATACTCCTGTATGAGAGATAAAGCCCAAAAGAAAAGCAGTTTGAACCGAGAGTAACTAACTCGATAATCAAGCTACTTTTTTCATATCACGTTATTCAATTCATCAAGACTTCTGCAATTATCTCTGCTGCTATCTGGGAACCTTTTTCATTTGGATGGCACCCATCATCCGCATAAAGATTTACTTTATCTGAAAGTTCATAAAATTTCTTTCCAACATCTGCAATCAAAGTATGGTTTCTATCTGCTGCTAGGTGATAAGCTTCATACAGTTTCTGATACATCTCATCATAATCCATTCCAAAAGTTTCCAACTTCTTTCCTCCACGTTGATATGCCCAGGTCGCATAAAAAACTGGCTTTGCTCCATTCTCCCTGATCTTCTCACAGAGTTTTTCTGCATTTTCAAGGAAACTGGCTTTTGATGTAATTGGACCATTGCTCATTTCCTGTAAAATGACAAAATCCCATTTTTCATTTTGCAAAGCTTCCTGTGTACGCTTTCCCATCTTTGTTTTCGGATTTAACTGATCTGCCAATCGTTCCCCTCCACGGGTATGTTGCACAATCTCTGCACCGGTCAACTCATCCAACATGTCCGGCATATGATTTGCCGTTGTAAAACTGTTTCCTAACATCAATATTCTCATCTTCTATATTCCTTTATTATGCGCATTTACTTCTATCGCATAAACCAATTCCGTATGTTCATCAAACAAAACCCACTCCACCAGATCAAAATCATCTGGATGTTCCTTCAAAAATCCAGCAACTGTATTTACTGCAATTTTTGTTGCAAGTCCAACCGGAAATGAATACACTCCTGTAGAAATTGACGGAAATGCGATTTTTCTGATTTTGTGTTCCAGTGCCAGCTGCATAGAAGATAAATAACAGCTTGCAAGTAATTCTTTTTCATTTTGATTCCCACCATTCCATATTGGTCCTACTGTATGGATAACATACTCACAAGGGAGCTTATATGCTTTTGTAATTTTTGCCTTCCCTGTCTCACATCCATGTAATGTTCTGCATTCTTCCAAAAGTTCTGGTCCTGCTGCTCTGTGAATTGCTCCATCCACACCTCCGCCACCAAGAAGTGAATTATTCGCAGCATTTACGATTGCCTGAACATCTGTAATTTTTGTAATGTCTCCTCTGATTGTTTTCAACAATTCCATAATTTCTTTACTCACACTTTCTGTATTCTTCCAAAATGTCATTTGCTCCATAGATATTCTGGGAGTGTTCCATATTGCTGTTGCACATATTATAATGTAATATATGAAGTGATGTATATAAGAAAAACCCTTGAAAATACTGGATTTTCAAGGGTTTTAAGACTCTTTTTAAAGTTCTGCAAAAACCAGATTACTGTGCCATCTGTTTTGCAACTTCTTCTGCAAAGTTCTCTTCTTTCTTTTCGATACCATCACCTGTCTCGTAACGTACGAAACCTTTAACAGTGATCTTAGCACCGTTTTCTTTAGCAACCTGCTCTACGTATTTAGCTACAGACTGTTTTCCGTCTTCAGCTTTAACGTATGTCTGGTCAAGAAGGCAGATTTCTTTAAGCTCTTTTTTGATACGTCCTGTAATCATTCCTTCGATAACCTTAGCCGGTTTCTGGGATTCTTTCGGATCGTTCTGAATCTGAGCCATAAGGATTTCTTTCTCATGCTCAATGTATTCTGCGCTTACTTCGCTATCGCTTGTGTACTGTGGTTTCAGAGCTGCAATCTGCATTGCTACGTTCTTAGCCATTTCTTTAACAGCATCGTTAACTACGTCTGTTTCAACGTCTACAAGAACACCGATCTTACCGCCCATATGTGTGTAGGAAGCAACGAAACCGTTCTCTTCTGTAACCTGAGCAAATCTTCTGATGTTCATGTTCTCGCCGATAACTGCGATCTGAGCTGCAAGAGCTTCTTTAACAGTCTTAGTTGTATCAAGTGCCCATGCTTCTGCAAGGAAAGCATCGATATCTGCTGCTGTTGTGTTCATAGCCTGAGCTGCTACATCTGCAACGTAGTTCTGGAATTTTTCATTCTTAGCTACGAAGTCTGTCTCAGCGTTAACTTCTACAACAACTGCTTTCTTTCCGTCTTCGGAAACTAAAGTTTTGCAAAGACCTTCTGCTGCTACACGGCTTGCTTTCTTCTGTGCTGTAGCAAGACCTTTTTCGCGAAGGAATTCTACTGCTTTATCCATATCACCTTCTGTAGCTGTAAGAGCTTTCTTACAATCCATCATTCCGGCGCCGGTCATTTCTCTTAATTCTTTTACCTGTGCTGCTGTGATAGCCATTTCATTTTCCTCCTGAATAATATTCGTAAATCGCCCGGAGGGGCTTTTCCTTTTTCAATGACAGGAAAGCCTGTCGGCTTTCCTGTACTGGTTCAAAAAATTATTCTTCTGTAGCTGCGAACTCTTCAGATTCAGCTTCGATTTCACCGTCTGCATCTGCAGTACCCTGTTTTGCTTCGATAACAGCGTCTGCCATTTTGGAAACGATTAATTTTACTGCACGGATTGCATCATCGTTACCCGGAATTACATAATCCAGTTCTTCCGGATCGCAGTTTGTATCGCAGATACCGATAAGCGGGATTCCTAATGTATGAGCTTCCTGTACGCAGATTCTTTCTTTCTTAGGATCTACGATGAAGATTGCATCCGGAAGTCTCTTCATTTCTTTGATACCGCCGATGTTTTTCTGTAATTTTGCAAGTTCTTTTTTCAGCTCAATAACTTCTTTCTTAGGAAGAACGTCAAATGTTCCATCAGCTTCCATAGCTTCGATTTCTTTCAGTCTTGCAATACGGCTCTGGATAGTTTTGAAGTTTGTAAGCATACCACCTAACCATCTCTCGTTTACATAGAACTGTCCGCAACGCTCTGCTTCTGTTTTGATAGCATCCTGAGCCTGTTTCTTTGTTCCTACGAATAAGATGCTTCCACCGTCTGCTACGATATCAGCGATTGCATTGTAAGCATCGTCAACCATACCTACAGACTGCTGTAAGTCGATGATGTAGATACCGTTTCTCTCTGTGTAGATGTATGGAGCCATTTTAGGGTTCCATCTTCTTGTCTGATGTCCGAAATGTACGCCTGCTTCTAAAAGCTGTTTCATTGAAATAACGCTCATGTTTGTTCTCCTTTTTTGGTTAATTTCTTCCGCCCGGTTCTTTTTCCTGGGGACCCAGCCTCACACCGCAGGGCACCATCCGCGGGAATCTCCGAACGTGTATATTTTTGCATGCACAATAGATGCGCATGACTCGCAACTTCTGTAGTATAGCATACAAAAACCCTCCATGTAAAGAGGGTTTTTTGCAAATTTTTTATTATTTTTACAGTTTCTTCCAGGTTCTGATCTGCTTCTGACAAACTCAGTTTCCTGCACTTTACCGACACATGTTATAATGTCCATTATATCAGCGGACAATCAACCATGTATTCTTACAATTTTACTTATTTTATGACAACACTTTCTTTTAATCTCTTTTCTTCTTCTGCAGTCAACTGTCGGCATTCGCCTTTTTTGAGATCATCCGGCAATGTCAATACTCCCATGGAAATTCGTTTCAGATAGACGACTTTCTTTCCTACTGCTTCTGTCATTCGCTTGACCTGATGGAATTTCCCCTCTTTGATCGTAAGCTGAATTTCTGATGACCATCCTGACGGGTACTGTTCCAGTTCTGTCTCTTCAACTTTTCTTGTACTGAGGATCTTCAGTTTTGCCGGCATTGTGGGATTTTTTTCTCCGATTTCCAGACCATCTGCGAAGCGCTGCACATCCTCTTTGGTCATACATCCGTCTGTAACTGCATAATAGGTCTTGTCCACATGTTTCTTTGGAGAAAGCAATTCATGCGCCAGTGCTCCGTCGTCTGTGATCAGAAGCAGTCCTTCCGTATCTTTGTCCAGTCTTCCCACCGGAAACAGGTCTTTTCTGTCTGATGCTACAAGTTCCATCACTGTTTTGTCCCGCTTATCTTCTGTGGCACTAACATACCCTGCCGGTTTGTGCAGAAGATAATAGACAAATTCCGGTGCCTGGGAAATTCTGTTTCCGTCCAGAACTACTTCATCCTCTTCACTGACCTTGATCTCCGATTTCTTTGCAGGCACACCGTTGACCTGGACTTTTCCTTTTTGAATAAATTTTTTTACCTCACTTCTGGTTCCTGCTCCTGCATCTGCCAGGAACTTGTCCAGACGAACTGCTTTCTTCATTCTTCTTCCTCGCCAGTTTCTACTATTTTCTTTATAAATTCCGGCTCTTTCGCTTTCAGTACAGCAAACTCTATTCCGTTTAGCGATTCTCCGGCAGACTCTGTACTGTTCAGAGCCACTTTCACACTCACACCCGCCTCCGTTTCCAGCCATGCCGGACACTCCCATTCACGGATCAGGCTCTGGGCTAATTCTTCTTTCTGTTCAGAATCTGTGACATCCATTTCTTCTGCATTATATGTCACTGAATAATCGTACTGTTTCAGATTTTCTTTTTCCATAACAAAAGCATAACCTTTTTCTTTCAGGAAAACAAGTGTCCGCTTAAATGTCGGGAAAATATATCTTCCTACTTCTGCATAGGATTCCGGTGCAATATGCTCATCCATATCTGCATAGGAAGTAGCGTAAAGCTCCATCTGTCCACACGGGATTCCTATAAGTTCCTGCGGTGAGGCTTCTGCTATATCCTGTTTCAGCAGATCCAGCAGCTTCTGACTGTCAGATTTTTCCAATGTTACAGAGTACTGATCATCTAATTCATTTAAAGGATCTACTGTTATAAAAGACACTTTCTGTCTGTACTTTTCCAGAATATCATATTTATTATCTTTTAATGTTCCCTGCTCATAGCATGCTTCCAGCAGTCTGCCAAGCTGCTCCGCTGTCACTATATATTGTCTGGTAATATCGAAACCGCTCTTCTTTTTAAACTGAACTCCTATTTCTGTTCCGCTGCACTCCTTACTGTTCTGATAAGACGCAATTTCTTTTAACACTTCATAGATTTTATCTGACATTCCTGCATCTGTCCATCTGCCATAATTTCCGCCCATAAAATAAAAGAGTCTGTCCAGTTTATATGAACCAGAACTCACTTCCATCTGCGGTTCATTCACACTCTCAGTTCCTATCCACTCCAGATTCAGGCTGATTCCCTCAGTTTTTGCCATTGTCGGAATTCTTGTATCATATCCGATGGCATCTGTGTGTAATATCCAGGCACTGACAGCTACACATATTCCCAAAAGCAGAAGCTGCAGCTTATGTGCTGCCATTTTACGGAAATCCATTGCAAAAATAACCTGCAAAATTCCATAAAATACAACTGTCCCCAGCACAAGCCCGAATATCCACCAGCCAGTCCTGTTCTCTTCCGGTCCGATCAGCGCAAACATCGTTCCAATTGCCAGAGCAGCAGGGATTACGACCATAAACAAAAGGATTGGTTCCAGAAATCCGTAAACAAAAGATTTTCCTGTTTTCTCAGCTGGACGCTTTGTATATGCCAGATATGCACATACTGCCAGAACAATCAGAAGCAGTATCCCGCCCACTATAATGATCCAGAAATTCTTTTGTCCTGAATAAGTCCGCAATGCCACGGAAATAGATACAGGTGAAAGAAAAACAGATATCTTTTCTGCCATTCCCTCTTTAAGTCCCATATTCGTTCTGAAATACATCATTTCCAGCACCCATAAAAGAATGCCCAATACCGGTCCGTAAAGGTAAACACAGCATAATGACAGAATACCTGCCAGAATATTTCCCGCAATTGCCAGTGCCAACACTGCTCCGAAATACAGCAGCAGATACATAAGCAAATGTTCCAGAAACATTTTCCCCGCTGCCGTGATCAGATGACTACCATGTCCTTTGCTGACTGCGATCGCCATTGTGATCAGTTCCATGATCACATATGGAACCAGATACAGCACCAGACCTCTGATTGCTTTTTCCCAAAAGGACCTGCTTCTTGTTACCGGAAGACTGTGATAAAAATCAATTTTATCTCTGGAAAAAAGATACCAGAATTCATTCAGGGCATTTACAACGGCCGCAAGCATTGTAACCAAAAAGCCTGGAACTATCAGATAGGAACAGATCATGGCAAAAGTCATCCTGTGGATTTCATCCGTCTGATTTCCGATCAGCATCAGTTCTGCTACCGGAAATGCAACCATAAACCCCAGTAACAACAGCACCAGAATCCAGGTACTGCCTTTTAAGCTGCTTCTTAATGATCTACCAGAAAATGTTTTTGACTTCATAGCCTGCCACCTCCGTTTCGCTGATAAATATCTCCTCCAGTGTCAATGGAATCACTTCGCAGAATATTGGATTCTGTGTCTGTACTTTCTGAAGTATTTCTTCTCTGGTCCCTCTTGCAGTAAGTATCAGAAGTGATCCCTGATGTTCTTTCTTTAAAACGTCCAATTCTTTCAAAAGTGCTTCTTCTTTTGTCTGATCCGGCAGTACACACTGGATCTTATGGATATGGAATTTCATGTCTTCCAGTTCTCTGGATAAAAGAATTCCTCCTTTGTGCAGGAATCCTACATGGTCACACACGTCCTCCAGTTCTCTCATATTATGAGATGCGATCACCGGGGTAAAATCCCGATTCATGATTTCAGACACAAACAGACTCTTTACTGCCTGACGCATGACCGGATCAAGTCCATCGAACGTTTCATCGCATAACAGATATTTTGTCCCTGCACTGATTCCCATAATGACCAGAAGCTGTTTCTTCATTCCCTTGCTGTAGGAACTGATCCTGCGTTTCTCATCCAGATGAAACTGGTCCATTAATTTACTGTAACGGTCAGTCATAAAGTCCGGATAATATTCTCTGTAGAAATCTTTCAGATCTGCTGCCGTATATCCCTGTGGAAAATATCCACCGTCTGAAATGTAAAATATCTGCTGTTTTATCTTTTCATTCTCATAGACCGGTTCCTGATCCACCAGGATTTCTCCTTCGTCCGGCTTTATCACTCCGGCAGCCATTCGAAGCAGCGTGCTCTTTCCTGCACCGTTGGTCCCTACCAGTCCGAAAATCTGGCGTTCACCGATTTCCATTAATACATGGTCAATGGCATGGATCTCTCCGAAAGCTTTACTGCAGTTTCTGATCTCTATCATGATTCGTCCTCCTTTTCAAAGATTTCCGCAAGCATTTTCTCCAGTTCCTCTCTGTTGAATCCTGTGTTTCTGCCTTTCTGTATCAGTGCTGTGAATTCTTTTCGGTAGCTCTCTCTGTTTATCTTCTGTACCTGAGAGCTGTCTGCTACGAAATTTCCTCTGCCTTTTACAGGATAGATCAGTCCCAGTTTCTCCAGCTCCATATATGCACGCTGGATCGTGTTGGGATTGACGGACAGTTCTGTGGCAAGCTGCCTTACTGACGGCATCTGCGATCCCGGCGGCAGGACACCGTTCAGGATTAGGATCTGAAATTTATCTGTAACCTGTTCATAGATTGGACGCCTGTCCTGATAATCCAAAACAATCACTGGTGATTCCTCCTTTCTGTTACGTGTTTCATGATGTGTTGTTTTATTTTATGTGTGTATTTAGTGTATTAGTTGTATTGATACATTCATAATACAGAATACTGTTGTATCTGTCAAGTACTTAATAGCTAAATACTTATTTGTCAAACAGATATTCTCTGTTTAATTCAGTAAAAGGTTATTTCCGAATCCTAATCAAACTGTTAGGTTTTACTCTTTCCAGTACATCTAAATTTCCGTATACTGATTATTTTCTTTTTGCCTTAACATAATCTTTTTTCTAATAACAAAGACACCTGCATGTGTACTGTCATTCCACAATTGCAGATGTCTTTATCTTGTCTCTATTTTTATATCATTCTTTTCTTTTTTCTTATACTGCACATCTTTTCGAAATGGGTAAGGCAATATACCACACTGATCAACAGAATCAGATAGATCAATATGAGAATCTGTACCCCATATTTCATGGAATACAAATCCAGTGCATATTCTGAGATAAGCAGTGACCAGATGTTTGCTCCCATATGGAGCAGCATACTGCTGTAAATATTCCCACTCATCTCCAGTATCCACGCAAATGCTGTTCCAAGGATACTTGCGTAAATTCCCTGTACGATATTTCCGTGATAGATACCAAATATCAACCCGGAAATCACTGCTGCCACCGGCAGCTTCATCCAGTCACGCAGACGCAGATAGATTAACCAGCGAAAGATCATTTCCTCTGCTGCCGGCGCAACGATTCCCATCCAGAAAATCATCATAAAAAGTGATTTTCCTTCTGTAATTCTGGTCATACTCTCCTGATAGGTGCTGCTGTTGATAAATGACTGAAGTATTGCCATCAGGAAGTTTCCATATTGTGCAAATCCGGCTCCTGCCAGAAGTAAAAGAACTGTTTCCGATATAGAAAGCGGTACTTTTTTCTGCGCCGGGATCAGGCCGCCGGCAATTCTTCTAACTTTATCTCTTCGATAAAAATACAATGCCGGGATCATAGCCAGGATTCCTGTTAAGCCTGTGAGAAAAATCGTGTAATTATAGTATGTCTCTGCCGAATTTTCTGCTGTTCTTGCAAATACTGCCAACGCAGTCCCTGCAACGATCTGCGAAATCACAAAATGGATTCCTGCCGGATATCCTGCCCTCCAGATTTTAGAAACAATATTTTGTTTTCGCAGAGGGCTCAGGCGAAAAAATCTACGATTCCTTCTGCAGAATCAACGATTTTCAGAGGTTTTGCCTGTTTAAGCTCTTCTTCAGTTCCATATCCGAAAGAAACTGCAATACATTCCAGGCCAGCTTTGCGTGCTCCGTATACATCATGTTCTTTATCTCCAACCATAATAACCTGATCTCTGTGTTTGTCCATATTCAGACGTTTCAGAACATCTTCGATCACTTCTGTCTTGTTTGTTCTTCGACCATTCAATTCGCTTCCGCCGATTTCTGTGAAGTACCGGGCAAGTCCAAAATGATCCAGGATCTGTCTCACATATACTTCCGGTTTAGAGGATGCTACTGCGAGAATATATCCTTTCTTCTCCAACTGTGCCAGCATGTTCTCAATTCCCGGATATACGGCATTTTCAAAGATTCCTGTCACAGAATAGCGTTCTCTGTAAATTTCCACCGCCTGTTTTGCGGTTGCCTCATCAATCTGTGCATATTGCATAAACATCTCCATAAGCGGCGGTCCTATGAAAACCTTCAGTTTCTCAAGGTCCGGTTCAGGCTTTCCAATTCTCTCCAGTGCATACTGAACAGATTTCGTGATACCCTCTCCGGATTCTGTTAATGTTCCATCTAAATCAAACAAAATTACTTTGTACATAGGTTCCTCCTGTCTCAGAAAAATTGATATAATATGATAAATTATAGCATTGTTTTCCTGAAGCGTCTATGAGGAAAAAATCCGGGGATTCATTTTTATCAGCTTTCCGCCTTGAGAGATAACCAACAATTCTATTTCTTTTACATTTTCATCTTCCGTATCCGGTATGATCCAGTCTCCTTCCCAATGCCAGGGACATTCTGTTTTGTTAAGCCGAAAAGAAAGAATCTGAACAGAGCCCCGGGATATTATCTGAATTCGCGGGGTATGGAAACTATCTGTATTTTGTGTGCAATGAAACTTAACAGCTTCATCTTTTACATGCGTGTATTCAACAGTATCCCCCTGGTTTTCTTTATTCTGAAACACTTTGGAATTACCTGTATTCTTGTTTTCTTTTTCTGTTTTCTTTGCTTTATTTTGTTTCTTCTTATTTTTCTTTTTTGACGGCTTAGGAGTTGGGGGCTGAGTTGATTTGGGTGTTTTTGTCGGCTTCGGATTTTTCGCAGGTTTAGGTGTTGGTACAGGTATTGATGTTGGGGTGGGTTTTTCTGATATCTTAACAGCGGATTCATTATCCGTCCGGGATGTTATCTGCATATTGTTATCTGTCTGAGGTTGAGCGTTCCATGCAGAATTATTATTCCGGGCATTATTACTCTGAACGTTATTATTCTGGGCATTATTATTCTGGACATTATTATTCTGAGAATTATTATCCCACTGAGAATTATTGTTCCATTGACTGCTGTTATTCCAGTCAGTGTTATTCTGCTGTACACCATTCCATTGCTGTATATTATCCTGTGTTCCGTTTCCTGTATCAAAATCATACTGATATCCATTGTCCTGCGTCTGATCGTTCTGTGCAGGAGTTTCTGATGTGTTGTCTCCAGTCTGCCGGTTATTTTCCCATGTATTCTCCCAACTGCTCTGATTCCACTGCTGTTCCTCATGCCATTGCCAGCTGCTGTTTTCTCCATTTCCTACATCAATATCAAAACCTCCCATCTGCATGGCAGAGATAGTCGAAGTCAGGCACAGGCATAAACATACAAATGTCACAATCCAGAGTCTGTTATGATTTTTCTTCACTCTTAGTCATCTCCTTTTCCCACAATCTCAGATTTCTGCTGACTGTATCGTCTAACATTGTTTCTTTCGACTTATATTCTGTCCATAGTGCCTGACCGGCTTCCTTTTGCCAGGTACGGAACAGGAACATTCCATATTCACCGTATCCGGCTCTGTAAGTTTCATCATAAAGAAGTATTTGCTCATAGTAGAATCCTGCATTTTCATAATTTTCCTGGTACTCACTGTTTACTGCCAGAAGCTGTAATATCTTTCTGGACTCCTCTTTTTCAGTGCATTGTTTTTGTAATTTCCGCAGTCCGGCATCTGCCTGTTCACAAATTTTTTCCCTGTCCACTTTACTGCCGTTTTGAAATTCTTCCTGATAATAAAGGTCTGTAATATCAGTTAGCTCTTCATAAAAATCAAATGTTTTGGAGCCGGATACCAGATCAGAACTAAACAGAAGAAAAACAGTTATTACTGCAAAAGCAATACTGCTCCCTGCCAAAACCAACATGTTTTTAATTTTACTCTGATTTTGTCTCTTCTGGATTCTGCTTAGTTTTTTCTGTACAGTCTTCATATTTTGATAACGCATTTCCGGTTTCTTCATGCAGCATCTGAAAATAAGCCAGAATAATGACATGTTCCGGATGAATAACAGACAATCTGTTTTTCCACATAAGGCAGATAATGTTTTTCCAAATGTATAAATATCTGTTGCTGCATTTATCTTTCCCTCATATTGTTCCGGCGCAGCAAAACCGGCAGTGCCTGTACATACTTTATGGTGATATTTATATCCGTTTACAGCACCGCCCAGATCGATCAGATATAATCTTCCATTCTCACCCAGCATCAGATTGTCAGGCTTCAGATCTCCATAATAAACCGGTGGTTTCCGACCATGAAAATAGGAGAATACATCTGAAATCTCCATTCCATATTTAACGATTTCATTTATGGAAAAATGTTTTCCGCCTCTTAAATACTCACCCAGAGATTTTCCCCTGACATATTCCATAACAAGGTAACATTTTCGGTTATCTTCTATGTAATCTATCATCTTTGGCAAAGACGGATGCGAAAGTTTCAAAAGCATACGGGCTTCACTTTTGTCGGATACCGGTATTTCTTTTACCGCCCACAAAACGCCCAGTTCCAGGTCTCTGGCAAGGTAAACTTTCCCTCCGCCGCCTTTTCCAACAGGATCCAGAATACAGTAACGCCCTTTTAATACAGTTCCAGATAAATTCACTGGTTCACCTCCTGTTCAATTGTCAAACAGATAAAATCATCAGATTCGCTACTTGCTCATAACCGAATAACTGCTCCGCAGTTTATCTGAGTCAAGCAGATATTCACAATTCGTTTAAAATAAAAATGGAAAATGTGATGAAAGAATTTCATCACGTATAGATTAGATAAATACATGATAGCACACTTCGTTCTTTTTGAAAAGCCCCATTTACAATATATGTAAACAGGGCTTAGTATACCAACAAGTTGATTTATTGATGAATCTTATTTTTACATTCTGTCCGGTGCAGAAAATCCAAGAAGATCGATACATGTCTCCAGAACTTTCTTAGTGAGTTTCAGCAACTGGATGAAGGAAGCTTTCTGTGCTTCGTTCTCTTCGCTGAGGATCTTTGTCTCATGATAGAAGCTGTTGAATGCATTGGATACTTCGTAAATATATGCACAGATCTTATGCGGTGCTTTTTCTTCAAAGGCGTTCTCTACGGTTGCACCAAAACCTGTCAGCTGAAGCATCAGGTTCTTCTGGCTGTCGTTTACAGGATCAAGGATTGTACCTGCTTCAAGGTTGCCGCCCTCTTCTGCAAAACGGTTCAGAATAGATTTGATACGAACGATCGTATAAAGGATATACGGACCTGTATTACCTTCAAATGATGTAAATCTGTCAATATCAAAAATGTAATCCTTGGTAGCCTGATTGGAAAGGTCACCGTATTTGATCGCGGAAAGCCCTACGATCTCTGCAGTTTCTTTCGCATCTTTATCTTTCACGCTGCGATTCTCAACAATCTTGGTAAACATCTCTTCGTTGATGTCTTTAATGAGAGTTTCCAGACGCATAACGCCGCCCTCTCTTGTCTTGAACGGTTTTCCGTCTTTTCCGTTCATGGTTCCGAATCCAAGGAAAGAAAGCTTTGTATCATCTTTTACAAGCCCGGTCTTTCTTGCACAGCGGAATACCTGGATGAAGTGAAGTTCCTGACGTTTGTCTACCACATACAGGATCTCATCCGGGTTAAATAATTTCATTCGCTCTACAATTGTTGCAAGGTCTGTAGTTGTATAAAGAGAAGCTCCGTCTGATTTCAGAAGCATACATGGAGGAATCTCTTTTGCGTCGTTCTCTTCTTTTACATCTACTACAAGTGCACCCTGGTCTACATAGGCAAATCCTTTTTCTTTCATCTCCTCAACCATTCCGGGAATATATGGCTGTGCATCGGATTCCTTTTTCCAGAGATCAAAAGACACATTTAATTTGTCATAGTTGCGCTTCAGGTCTGTAACGGATACGTTCATAATATGGTTCCAGAGAGCCATGTATCCCGGTTTGCCCTGCTGAAGAAGATGAGTTGCTTCCAGAGCTTCGTTTCTGTACGCTTCATCCTCTTTGGACTTGCCGCTTGCACATGGATAAATTTCTTCCAGCTCGCTGATCGTAAATGGTGCTTCCTCCGGATATTCTCCTGTATAAGAATCATCAAAATAAACCAGCTCCGGTTTTCTGTGTTTCAGTTCTGTAATGATCAGCCCCATCTGAAGACCCCAGTCTCCCAGATGAACATCACCGATCACTTTATGTCCTACAAAGCGACCGATTCTCTTAATACTTTCTCCGATGATTGCAGAACGAAGGTGTCCTACATGGAGAGGTTTCGCAACATTTGGTCCACCGTAGTCGATGATGATCGTCTTCGGCTCTTTTGCTGCAGATACGGAAAGTTTCTCGTCTGCTGCCATTTCCTTTAAGTAATCTGCAAGGAATTCACCTTTTACTTTTAAATTGATAAATCCCGGTTTTACGACTTCTGCCATGGAGAAAACCTGGCTGTCTTTTAAGTATGCTACTACATCATCAGCGATCATAAACGGTGCCTTCTTGTATGCTTTGGCTCCTGCCATAGCACCGTTGCACTGAAATTCGCAAAGATCCGGTCTGTTGGATACGGTTACTTTTCCGTAGGATGGGTCGTATCCGGATTTTTCAAATGCTGCGGAAAGTTCTTCCGCCATCTGTTCCATAAGTTTCTTCATTCTTTCCTAACTCCTCAGATTGTTTTATTCTACTACCACTTTTCTTGAACATGCAACTGCAATAGCACCATGTCCGATATGGCATGCAACACTTAATGATAACGGATTCTGCACAATCTCAATTCCGGGGAATACTTCGGCAATTTCTTTCTTAAATTCCTCTGCTTCCTCCTGATTTCCTGTATAAGCAGACTGCAGACACATTTCGCCACGTTTTACGTATTCTGCGAAGCGGTTCTCCCAGTCATTCTGCATAGCCTTGAGCATGACACGTTTTGCCTGCTTCTTGCCTCTTGTTTTGGAATATGCATCCAGCTTCTCACCCTGGATCTGAAGCACAGGTTTCAGGTTCAGAACTGTTCCGATTGCTGCTGCTGCAGGAGTAATCCTTCCGCCTTTCTTAAGGTATTTCAGAGTTTCCAGAGTAATATAGATACTGGAATCCAGCTTCTGCTCTTCCAGAACCTGTTTGATCTGTGTCGCATTTCTGCCCGCATCTCTTAATATGAGGGCATCCAGTACAGATTGTCTCTGCGTAACAGAAATTCTCTGATTGTCTACTACATGTACTCTTCCGTCATATTCCTGAGCCAGTCCCATTGCTGTATCGCAGGATGCACTCAGTCCGCTTGACATTGGAATGTGCACTACTTCATCATACTTTTCCAGTAATGTATTCCAAAGTCCGCATACATCTGCCGGCCCCGGCTGTGAAGTAGAAATAGCCTCATCATTCTTAAGTCTCTCATAAAACTCTTCCTGTGAAAGAGTGATTCCTTCAAGATAAAGCTTCTCGTTAATATAAAAAGGCATTGGAATTACGCTGATTCCAAGTTCTCTTGCCTGGTCCTGTGTTATGCCGCTGTTACTGTCTGTGACAATGGCAATTTTTCCCATATTCATATCTCCTTTGCTTCTGATCCACTTCAGATTTTTTATGTATCAATTATCTTTTCATAAAATTACAGACTATGTTCAGTTTATCATATTTTTTTATGTATCACAATCAGGAACCGCTAATTTATTGCAAAAAAATTCCGCATAGATTGACCCATGCGGAATTTTGACTGCCTGTTTCTATTCTTTTGCGATATTTATGCCAGAATCAGTCCAGTTCCCTTACGATCTTACGTACTGGCAGAACAAATGTAGGTGATACAGATAATTCATCAATCCCCATCTGTATAAAGCGTTCTGTCAATGTAGTATCTGCTCCGAGCTCTCCGCAGATTCCTGCCCAGATTCCCTCTTTATGTGCATTATCAATGACCATCTGGATCATACGAAGTACAGCTTCATGATGAGAATCATAAATATTATCCAGTTTTGCATTCTGACGGTCGATTGCCAGTGTATACTGTGTTAAATCGTTAGTTCCGATGCTGAAGAAATCAACTTCTTTTGCAAGAAGATCACTGATCATAACTGCAGCCGGTGTCTCGATCATTACACCCTGCTCTACGTCATCTTTAAACGGAATGCCCTGCTCTGTCAGCTCTTTCTTAACCTCTGCAACAATAGCCTTGATCTGTTTTACTTCTGTTACAGAGATGATCATCGGATACATAATAGAGATATTTCCGAACATACTTGCTCTGAACAGTGCACGAAGCTGTGTCTTAAATACTTCCGGTCTGTCCAGGCAGATACGGATTGCACGATAACCCATTGCCGGATTCTCTTCGTGTGCCATATCAAAGTAATCAATCTGCTTGTCTGCGCCGATATCCAGTGTACGGATGATTACTTTCTTTCCTGCCATATTCTGTGCTACTGCTTTATAAATCTGGAACTGCTCTTCCTCTGTCGGATAATTATCTTTTTCCAGATAAATGAATTCACTTCTGAAAAGACCAATACCTTCTGCATCATTAGCCAGTACACTAGCTACATCGCCTGTGCTTCCGATGTTTGCGTACAGATGAATCTTATGTCCACTCTTTGTCTCTGTAGTTTTTCCTTTTAATTCTTTGAGCATTGCTCTCTGGCGCAACTCCTCGTCTTTCTGATCCTGATATTTCTTCAGAGTATCTGCATCCGGTTCCACAATAAGAGAACCTGTCTTGCCGTCTACAACTGCCATTTTCCCATCCATGCTGTCATCATATTCAATATTGATCAGCGCCGGGATATTCATAGTTCTTGCAAGGATTGCTGTATGGGAATTGGAAGAACCTTTCCTTGTAACAAATGCAAGAACTTTGCTCTTGTCCATCTGTACAGTTTCACTTGGAGCCAGATCCTCAGCAACGATAATAGATGGTTCTGCAGCATCCATATCTCCCTCATCGTGTCCTGATAATACACGCACCAGACGATCTGAAATATCCTTTACATCTGCCGCTCTTGCTTTCATGTAGTCATCATCCATCTGCGCAAACATGTCTGCAAAATTATCACCTGTTGTTGCTACTGCATACTCTGCATTTACATTCTCCGTACGGATAATGTTATCAATAGAATCCAGATAGTCCTCATCATCCAGCATCATCTGATGCACTTCAAAAATAGCAGCACCTGATTCTCCTACTTCCCGGAGTGCCTTATCATACAGTTTCTGAAGCTGTTCAACTGCTTTCTCTTTTGCTTCCTGCACACGTGTGATCTCTGCCTCTGGATTTTCTACCTTCGTACGCTTTACACTTGTGTCTGCTTTCTGCAAAATAGAAATCTTTCCAATTGCGATTCCTGAAAATACGGACTTACCTTCTAATACTCTCATTACTCCAATTCTCCTTATTAAAGATTATGGCATAACTGTCTGACATCTTCACAGTTACAGATTATTTTTCAAAAACTCTCTCATTACTTCGGCATCTGCCTCTTCATTCTCGCCTTCCACATGTACTGTTATCTGATCTCCCTGTTTTACTGCAAGATTCATAACACAGAACATCCGCTTCGCATCACCACTGTCTGTTCCTTTAAAAATAGTGATATTGCTCGTAAGCTTTCCGGCTTCCTGCACAAGAAGCAGTCCGGGCCTTGCATGTATTCCAAATTTATCTTTGATGATATAGGTAAATGATACCATCCGCGAACTTCCTCCTGTATAAATAATTCTTTTTGAGATACTCCATTATAGCACAACCTGTCTTTGTACTTCCATATTTTTTTATTTTTTGTACAAATTTTAGCACATTTCTTGACATCTATACAAATTTGATTGTTTTTCTGTTTAAAATCCACAGAAAAATGGTTATTGTTCACTTCGTTTTCAATAACACGCTTTGCAGGATATTACCAGTAAACAGTAACTAAAAATGTTACAGAAAAACAGACTCAATATACAAAGGTATTGTACATCAAGTCTGTTTTATCTGTGCAGTGTTTATTCACTTCTCAACGCATCAATAGGATTTAAATTTGCTGCTTTCACAGAAGGAAGCAGTCCAAATACCACGCCTATCACTGTAGAAAACAATACTGCGATCACAATTGATGGCACACTGATCGCAGTAGGAGAACCGGTAACCTTTCCCACCACTTTCGACAGCCCGATTCCTGTTATTACTCCGATAATACCGCCAATACTGGTAAGTACGGAAGCCTCTGTCAGAAACTGTCCCAGAATAGTCTTCTTACGTGCCCCGATAGCCTTTTTCAGACCAATCTCTTTGGTACGCTCCGTAACAGAAACCAACATGATATTCATGACACCAATACCACCCACAAGGAGAGAAATACTTGCAATCCAGATCAGCTGATTATTCGTACTCTCACTGAGTTTCTGCATATTCTTGACCTGCTCCATAATATTATCGGCTTTGTATTTCATGGTTGTATTTCCGTCTGTATTTAAGGCTGCAATTAAATTATTCAGCACATCTGCTGCTGCATTTCCCACCGAACTCATGGTATCTGTGCTGTCTGCTTTCACAATTACATTCTGAGGAACATCAAATTTAAAGGAAATCGGCCAGCAACTGTCCGGAATCATTACACTTCCTACAATCGACTGATAATAAGTGTAGTATTCGTCAATACTGTTGATCGTCGGCTGATAATTCTCATCCTGCCGGATCACTCCCACAATCGTATATGGTTCCTGATTGATCTCCACAGTCTGCCCTACCGGGTTCTGTGACGGGAACAGATTCTGTGCCGCATTGTCATCGATCAGCGCAACTTTATTGTAATTTTTGTAGTCATCTTTTACAAATCCCCGTCCTGACTGAATTATATATCCGCAGGTAGCCAGATAGTTCACATCAATCCCGTAAACACTTCCACCCTCCAGACTGTTATTGTTATTATAAATAGATGCGCTGGTACTGTTATAATAAAAGGTCGCATTCTCAACATGATCCAAATCTTTTACTTCTTCTTTTACATCATCTGTCAAAATCGGTGTTTTTGAAGAATTTCCATATTCCGCATCATACTGGTTATCTCCATCATACAGATAAATCTTTACTGTATTGGAACCTGCACCTATCAGGTCTTCCTTAATCTGTTCACTGGTTCCTTTGATGGTGGAAACAATTGCAATGATAGATGCAATACCAATAATGATACCCAGCATAGTCAGGAAGGATCTCATCATATGTGACCATATTCCCTGAAAAGCCAGGCGTATATTTTCAAGCATAAAATGTCTCCTTTCTCAATTAATATCCATACATCTGATCCAGAGTAACTTCTTTTGTCTTTGCGCCCTCTTTCACATCTTTTCCATAAGGAAATGCGATCAGATCATCTTCATTGAGCCCACCTTTGACAATCACACTGTAACCGCTGTCTACAGCTGCACCCACTGAAATCTCCTGTTTCTTCAGGATACCATTATCATCTTTATACACATAGTTTTTATTATTGTCATTTCTGACAAAAGCTTTCTGAATGACCATAATGTTCTCTGCAGCAGATGCTTCATAATTGACAGTAACCCAGTCCTGATCTTCCAACTGAAGTGTCTTGTCACTTACCACTGCTGTAAATGCATAATAAGACACATTTGGATTACTGCTTCCATAGAAGCTGTTTCCGGTTACAGGATATTCCGAAACATCCATAACATCTGCCTCAAAAGATCCGCTGGTATAACTTGTACAGTTAAGCTTTGTGCCTTCTTTAAAATCATCGAGCATCAGTTCACTCACAGAACCTACAACATAAAAACCATCACTGCTTTTTATCTTGATCAGAGCCTTACCGTCAGTTGTCTCACCGCTTCCGGAATCCCCCACATAAGTAACCGTACCATCCAGTTTTGCAGTGATAAGCTTTTTATTCGCTTTCTTTTCCAGCTGTGATATCTTGATATCGCTTTCCTGAAGATCCAGCTTCAGGCTGGCAATCTTACTCTTCTGATACTTGATGGCATCTGCTCTGGAAACAGGAGTTCCGGTAGGTTCATCATTCCCACCAGGATTATCATCTCCTCCATCATCCGGATTCTCATCATATTTATCTGCATCTGCCAGTGTGAATTCCACCTCTGCAAATTCATATACCGGTTTCTCCAGAAGACTTCCGTTTACCAGATAATAACCTGTGCAGGAGGTTTTCAGATCATCATAGTCCGCTATTGTATCATTCTGATGAAATTCCAGACGGTACCAGTAACCACCCTGATTAACAACTTTGGTTCCATCAGGACTGTATCCTGCAAGTTTATTAAAGAATGAACCCATTACTGTTACTTTTTCTTTTGCACTGCTACACAGATATACATATGGATCGTCCTCTGTGCCACTTCCTGTAAACGGAACAGAATCTGCATCCAGTTTCTGATAAAACGGCTCGTCACCATCAGTGATATTCGGATCACCTTTTCGGTAATAGGGATCAAAATATGTGGTATGATCATCCAGTGCCGGCGTTGGCGTTGGTGATAATTCCGGCATATCATTTTTTCCGGAATTAAAATCATCCTTCTCTCCGTCACTGAATCCATTTGCTGAAGGATCCGTATATACCGGAATATCATGATCCGCAGATGTTCCATCTGATGAACCGCCTGTATTTCCGGTATCTGTTGAAGCATCATCTCCCGGTAAATCTGCCTTGGATGAAGAATTGTCTGAGCCCGCATTATCCACTGCATCTCCATCTGTAAAAGCAGATAATAAAAACGGATACATGGCTGTTGCCAGGTAACTGCCGGACATATCTGCTGTGGATGATAACGTATCATCCGGTTTCATATCATCATCGCCTGTATCATTATCAGTTCTTCCTGTTTTTGAATTCAGGTTATCGGCGTCTGTACCCGCATCTGTTTCCTCTACAGGTCCACCATTCTGAAGGCTGTTCAATCTGTTCACTGCTTTATTTAAATCCTGCTCCAGTTTCTGTTTTTTCAGCTTTGCTATATTCAGTTCCATTTCCACCAGAGTAGTATCAAAAGAAACCAGAGGATCCCCTTTTTTTACGGCATCTCCCTTTGTCACATAAATCTGATCAATGATCAGGTCTTTATCACCGTTTACTGTCTGTGTTGCACTGGATGTAATGTTTCCGTCAAGCGTGGTGGAAGGTGTATAAAATTCCTGCAGTAACCCGCTCACAGGAGTAACCGCCACTGTTTTCTGGCTGTTTTTCTTCAGCTGCATCAATCCCGCTGTAATTCCGCTTCCTGCGATTACCACCACAAGCACTCCTGCGAGGATTTTCTTTACTTTGCCCATGAAGATCACCTCTTTTCCTGAAGGATACCATCTTTGATCGTAACCACCCTTTTCGCATGTGCGGCAATATCCGCATCATGGGTGATCATCAATACAGATACCCCCTCATCATTCAGCCTCTGGAAAAGTTCCATAACCTGCGCACCTGATTTACTGTCAAGAGCACCTGTAGGTTCATCTGCAAGAAGAAGTTTCGGGTTATTGACGATCGCCCTGGCAATGGCAACCCTCTGCATCTGACCTCCTGAAAGCTGATTTGGCTTAAAATCCACTCTGTCCGCCAGGCCCACTCTGTCAAGTGCTTTCAGAGCGCGTTCTCTTCTCTCCTTCTTAGGTACCCTCGCATAATTTAATGGCATCTCAACATTTGCCAGAGCACTCTGCTTAGGGAGAAGATGAAAGCTCTGAAAAACAAACCCTATCTTATTCAGCCGGATATCCGACATTTCATTCTCCGAACACGCCTTAATATCCACGCCATCCAGAAAGAAAGTTCCCTCTGTCTGTTTGTCCAGACATCCGATAATGTTCATCAGAGTAGTTTTTCCCGAACCGGATGGTCCCATAATTGCCACGTATTCTCCTTCTTCCATGGAGAAATTCACATCTTTTAATACCGGAACCTTCATTTTACCCTGCTGATATTCTTTATATATACCCTTTAATTCCAGTATCATTCGATCCCCTCCACGTCTTCACCTGCGCTCATACCAGGTGCCTCATCGATTGGTACAAGTTCCTCATTTGGATCAATCGAGTCATCCGAACTGTCATCTTCAGAACTCTCTTCCATATCTGGATCTGTATAGGCTTCCCCATCTGCGGAATCTGGCTGTTCATCATCCATATTTCCATGATCAGCATCCATATCTGTAATCCCGTCCGCGCCTTGGCTCATTGTCTGAGCCAGATCTCCGATCTCTGTTTTTTCGCCTTCTTCCAGAGCCGCTGTCGGGAATGCAATCGCATCTTTCTTTGTAAGGCCCTCAACAATCTTATATTCTCCAAGATCATCATCATGTTCTCCAAGTGTTACATAACGCTTCTCCAGTCTGTTCTTATCGCTGGCTGCCCATACATACGGTTCATTGGTATCTGTGTCCAGAATATAGTAATCACTGAGCCACAGACCGTCTTTTTTCTCATCCTGTCCGATGTCACGTTCTATGTACACATGCTGTCCAAGCATCAGATTCTCAGAGGAATCCAATTCCACATAAAAAGGATAAGAAGTAGACGTTGTCTGATCATCGGAACTGGTACTTGCCATACCCATATACATATCATTACTGCTGTCATCTGAAGTTCCATTATTCACATCTACGGATCCCATCGTTCCTTTCCATGTTTTACTGCTGTCTACTCTGGAACGGATGATCACTGCCTCTCCGGGTACAATAGAATCCCTGTTCTGTTCATTAACTTTACCTTTCACTCTGTAAGCACCTGTACTGAGAATCGTAATAAATGCAGAACTGTCCGAACTTCCGTCACCTGACGACATGCTACTGTCCATTGCACTGCTGTCATCCACAGAATCACCGTCGTCACTTGTCATTTTGGAAGTGTCAATTTTCTGTATCACACCATCTATTTCACTTCGAACCTCTGTATTCTGTGTTGCGCTCTGAAGTTTATCAATTTCAGACTGTTTACTCTTCTGACTATATTCATTCTTCTTGAGATTCATTTTGTTAGTCTCGATTTCAATGGTATAGGACAACTGATCTTCGGCCTTTGCCTTTTTCTTCTCCGCTTCCAGCGTAGCTATCTGTTCTGTCAGGCTGATCTGTTCATTTTTTAATCTGTCCAGATCCAGTTGCGCCTGCTTCAGATCATCCTCAATACTGCTGAGATCATATTCAAAAAGAAGCTGTCCGGCCTTTACCTCTTCTCCGGTCTTAACTTCCACTTCTTTTACTTTTCGTCCACTTTCTATTTTTACGTTTACAGTTTTCTGCGGTTCTACCACACCGGCAAACCGATTTACCGCTGTTGTTTCAGATCCGGTGATCACACTTACTTTTGACACATACACAATAGAATCACCGGTTCCACTCTGACCGTTTCCTTTAAAGTGATACCAGACTCCGGTTCCGATACCGCCTGCTGCGATCAGGATTCCCAAAACGATAATAATACGTTTCTTCATAAATTGCCTCCTTGATATTGTCACCTTGTTCAGGCTAACATCTATTATACACTACTGCTTCTTTATATTATTATTATTATTCATTTTCCTATCATATCAGATTCCGTCTTAAAATAAAAGCTTTGTAACTAAATGGCAACATTTTTCACAATTTTTTCACGTTTTTTTTATGAATTTCGTTCATCTTTTTCACTTTTTTGACAGTCAGTACAAAATCTGTTAAAATAAACAGAAAAGTAACTGTCAAACAGTTGCACAGAAAGCACTGTGAAAGGAAAGAACACGTATGAATATAAACAAACACCTGATTCTTCTTTTCTCTGTCTTATTTTTTCTTTTTGCTGTATCTGTAAGCAGCGGCTGTTTCCGCAAAAATGAGTCAGATGTAAAGAGTGTAGTCAGAAATGAACTGGATCAGTTAAAAAATCTCGATTCAGAAACTACGCAAAAATACATACCCTATACAGAGCTGTTCCCCGATGCCACAGAGAATACTGATTTAACTGATGAAATCAATGAAACCTTTTCTCTCTTTTTCCGGAAATTTAATTACAAAATTTCGGATGTCATCGTCGGCACAGCCAATCATTCTGCCACTGTTTCTGTCAAACTGACCACAATCGATTCCAAAGTTCTTGCCAGAGATTTTAAAGCAGAACTTCTCCGGACACAGATCACAGAGTCAGCCCAGGCGCAAAAAGGAAATATCAAAGATTCTTCCAGATCTCTTGAGGCTCATTATCTGATCCTGAATCATCTTTTAAACACAAATGACTATGATACAGCTGAGACAGACTGTAACATACAGCTTGTCAATACAGGCAATGATAAAAAGGAAAAATGGAAGATCCAGCGTACCAATTCTCTGGAAGATGACCTTGTCGGCGGTCTTATAGCTGATCTGGCAGATCCGGATATCCTTTCACCGGAAGATACCCTGACCGTCTATCTTGACACTCTACAGAAACTGGATTTGAAAGAAATGACATCTTATCTGGGTGTAGTAAATATCATGAATACATCCGATACTGCAAAAAATTCCATTGCCTCAGCACTTGCCGAACAGATTCATAAAAATTTTAATTATGTCATTAAATCCAGCAGTGAAAATGGATACAATGCCACTGTTACAACTGAAATTACAACCTTTGACAGTGATTCGATCCTGGCTGATTATCAGGAAAAGCTTGATAAATATCTGGCTTCTGCTGACGCAGTTATCGATGGCTCCCAGAAACGATACGAGAAATCTTTCGAAATTCTTCTGAACAGCATCAATGATAATACCGTTACTACCGTCAATGATGTAGATTTTGTTCTAATCAATGATGGGGTATCCTGGAAACTTCAGGATGAGGGAAATACTTTGGGAAATGCTATTTTCGGTACTTTGACAGATTCTCCTCTCGAGACTTCTGATTCTGAGGATGAAAATATTTCTGCCGATACAGATAAGCAGACAGATGATAATACTTCTACTGAAAGCAGTTCCAATTAACGATTAGTCAATCGGATATTCGCAATCCGCTTCCGCTACTTGCTCATAACCAAATAACTGCTTCGCAGTTTGGTTAAACAACTAAAAAGGCCACCATATCACAGAAATGTTCCTTTCCCGAATCATTCTATGATATGGTGGTCTTTTTAATCTTTGTCTTATTCTTTTTACATCCCCGTTATAATTTTGATAAACAGTAAAACCAGAACGATCAGAATAATCGGTCTTACGATTTTATTTCCATTTTTCATTACCATTCCAGATCCTACATAATGCCCTGCAATGGAAAAAACAGAAGCTGCAAGTCCAAGATATATGACAATCTTTCCACTAAATAAAAAAACAACTAATGCCATTATATTAGAAGAAAGATTTGCAAGTTTCATAGTTCCGGAAGCTTTCGCTACGGGAAGTTTTGCTACTCCTGTATATAAAATAAGCAGAAACGTACCAGTTCCCGGCCCATAAAAGCCATCGTAGCAGCCAACAGCCAGAGAACACACCGCACACAAAATCCACTGTTTCTTTCTGGAAATCTCTACATTGCTGTTATCATCCAGATTTTTCTTCTTCATTACATAAAACGCAACAATAGGAAGTACTGGAATCAGCATCCATTTTAATATCTTATCACTGGCAAGAAGCGCAATATGAGCGCCTGCAAAAGAACCGACAAGAGCCATGGAAATACATGGCAGTGCAACTCCCCAGTCTACAAATTTATTCTTACATAAACGTGCTGTTGAAATCGCTGTCCCAGTTGCCGAGGATAATTTATTCGTTGCTATCGCATTGTGCATCGGAACCCCTGCAAGCAAATACGCAGGCAGGGAGATCAAACCACCCCCGCCTGCGATAGAATCAACTAATCCTGCAAGGAATACCAACGGGCATACAATCAAAAACGTCTGAATTGTAAGCTCCATCCTTATTCAGTTACTTCCTCCGGTCTTACTTCCAGTTCCAGTTCTTTTAACTGCTCCTCGCTTACGCGGCTCGGAGACTGAGTCATCAGACAGGAAGCATCTTTAACCTTCGGGAATGCGATTACGTCACGGATGCTGTCAACTTTCGCCATAAGCATTACCAGACGGTCAAGTCCGTATGCCAGTCCGGCATGAGGCGGAACTCCATATTTGAATGCGTCCAGAAGGAATCCGAACTGCTCGTGAGCAGCTTCTTTTGTGAATCCAAGTGCTTCAAACATTCTCTCCTGAATATCATCTTGATGGATTCTGACACTTCCTCCACCAATTTCATTACCGTTTAATACGATATCATATGCTTTTGCACGAACTTTTCCAGGATCTGTATCCAGAAGTGGAAGGTCCTCTTCCATAAGCATGGTAAATGGATGATGCATTGCTGTGAAACGATTCTCTTCTTCACTCCATTCAAGAAGCGGGAACTCTGTTACCCATACGAAACGATACTCATTCTTATCAAGAAGATCCATCTGCTTTGCAAGTTCCAGACGAAGTGCGCCAAGTACATCATAAACCAGTTTCTTCTTATCTGCTGCAAACAGAAGTAAGTCTCCTGCTTTACCATCCATAGCTGCTACCAGAGCATCCATCTCTTCATCTGTCATGAATTTAGCAAAAGAAGATTTTCTTGTGCCATCTTCAGCGATTGCAATGTATGCAAGGCCTTTTGCACCGTAACCTTTGGCAAACTCAACCAGTTTGTCAATTTTCTTACGTGGCATAGCGCCCTGTCCTTCTGCATTGATACCACGAACACTGCCGCCATTTTCCAACGCAGAAGTAAACACGCTGAATCCACAGTTTTTAACTACATCACTTACATCATGAAGTTCCATTCCGAAACGCATATCCGGTTTATCAGAACCAAATCTGTCCATAGCTTCCTGCCATGTGATACGCTGGATTGGAAGTTTTACATCAATATCAAGTACTTCCTTGAACAGATAAGCAAGGAATCTCTCATTTACATCAATTACGTCATCAACATCTACAAAAGAGAGTTCCATATCGATCTGGGTAAATTCCGGCTGTCTGTCCGCACGAAGGTCTTCGTCACGGAAACATCTTGCAATCTGGATATAACGGTCATAACCAGAGCACATCAGAAGCTGTTTGTACAGCTGCGGAGACTGTGGCAGACCATAGAAATGTCCCGGATGAACACGAGACGGTACCAGATAATCTCTTGCACCTTCCGGTGTACTCTTACCAAGCATCGGAGTTTCAATTTCAAGGAATCCTTCTTTTGCGAAGAACTGTCTTGTAAGCATCATGACTTTGCTCTTAAGCATAATATTCTTCTGAAGGTCAGGTCTTCTTAAGTCAAGATAACGATATTTCAGACGGATTTCATCTTTTGTCTTGCTGTTCTCTTCAATTGGGAACGGAGGTACCTCTGCTTCAGACAGAACACGAAGGGATTTTACGCGAAGCTCAATTTCACCTGTTGCAAGATTCTTGTTAACAGCGCCGCCTCTTTCTTCTACCACACCGGTAACAGCGATTACGAATTCACTTCTCAGCTTACCTGCTTTTGCAAAACCTTCTTCATCAATGCTGCCATTCTCAAAAATCAGCTGCATGATACCGGAACGGTCTCTTAAATCTACGAAAATAATTCCGCCTTTATCGCGAGCTTTCTGAACCCATCCCATAAGGACAACTTCTTTGCCGATCATTTCCTTTGTTACTTCTGCACATCGGCATGTTCTGTGCAGTCCCTGCATACTTTCAGCCATGTTTCTTTCCTCTTTTCATGCTTTCTATATTATAAGAATTGTTGTAACTATCCGGCAGTCTGCTATCTCGCAATGTTGCTGAACAGTTACGAATTATTACATTCTGTCTTTAAAGAATTCTACAAACTCTGTATAGCCCTCTGCTGTCATCTGATCTTTCTGGAATTTCTTATTCTTCTTCATAATAGAAATATTGATCTGAGTTCCTGCATTACGCTCTTCCTGAGCCTGTTTCAGAATAGTCAGCATCTTATCAGCCGGCATGTTCTTCTCAATAAGATATGCTTTCTTGCCATTCTTTGTCGGAATTTCGTAATTTCTCTCAAGGAGAAGCATTACGATCCTCTCAAATCCAATGGAGAAACCACATGCGGATGTATTGTTTCCGGTAAATTTACCGATCATCTCATCGTAACGTCCGCCGCCGCCTACACTGCCGCCGAACTCATCCATAGAAATCTCAAAGATCGGACCTGTATAGTAGGACATTCCACGTACCAGAGTCGGATCAAAGGACATCCTGAAGTCTGCTGTTTTAACAGAATCCACAGTAGAAATAATAGTCTCAAGATCCTCGGCAACCTTAGGATCCAGAACATCTTTTAATTTCTCCTTGCAATAACGGACACCCTCAATGTCAGAAGTGATCTCTTTGAAAAGTCCAAGATAAGTATCAATGCTCTCTTTTGCAAATCCTTCCTTCTCCAGTTCTTCTGCAACACCTTCCAAACCAATCTTGTCCATCTTGTCCAGAATGATAAACACAGTGTCAAAGCTTTCCTGTGGGAATCCACTGTACTGCGCCATCGCTTTTAAGATTTTTCTGTCGTTGATGCGAATCGTAAAGTTATGGAAATCCAGCTTTCCGAGCAACGTTGTGGTAGCAAGAACCAGTTCGATCTCAGCCAGATAAGTAGACTCACCCAGAATATCAATATCACACTGCATAAACTGACGGAAACGTCCTCTCTGTGGTCTGTCTGCTCTCCACACATTGCCCATCTGAAGTGCCTTAAAAGGAGCCGGAAGCTCATTTGCGTTGTTGGAATAATATCTGGAAAGCGGCACAGTCAGATCGTAGCGAAGTCCGGAGTCAACCAGATCACTTTCTTTCTCTGCTTCCGCAAGTTTCAGTTTCTCCCCACGTTTCAGGATCTTGAAAATAAGTTTCTCATTCTCTCCGCCCTGTTTACTGGAAAGATTTTCAATATGCTCCACACATGGTGTCTCTATAGATGAAAAGCCAAATGTTCCGTATGTTTCACGAATCATGTTCATCACATAATTACGGATTTCCATCTCTTTTGGTAAAATGTCCTTCATACCGGTTACCGGTTTCTTCTTTAATGCCATGTTGTCCTCCTCTTTTATAAAAATTCTGCCCGTCTCCATTATGAACCACTCTCTGAAACGCAAGAAAAACCTGCATATCAAAATTTTTTACTTCATCAATCATCAACTCCATAACTGAAGAAATATCAAATCCTCTTCTGTATGGTCTGTCAGAGATCAATGCTGCATATACATCGCAGACTCTGAGTATCCGGGCACCTATGGGTATGTCATCACCTGCTTTATTGGACGGATATCCACTGCCATCATAATTCTCATGATGGTACAGGATACTCTCCAATACAAAATCCGAATATCCCTGCCCTTTAAGTTCCTCATATCCCAATGTAGAATGCATCCGGACATACTTCAGTTCCTCGATCACCAGAGGATCCTGCTCCTGTCCGTTAATATAACTTGTCAGCTTCAGCTTTCCTATATCATGGAGCATTCCTGCTATTGCAAGCTCATAGCACTGTTCATGCGGCAGTTCCATCTCCTCTGCAACCGCATAAGCCAGATTACTTACCAGCATTCCATGATGCAGTTCAGAAGCAAGGTCAAATTCCAGGATCCTCTGCTGTGAACCTGCCGCTGTCTTTTGTACTGTGTCCAAAATGTTACCTCCACATCCTACAGCCAGGTAGCTATTGCTGTCCGTTTTCTCTCGATCATCTCATCAATGCGGGAAATATAATTAGAAACGTCTTTTACATTCTCCACACGTTCAATTCTCTGTCCATGGTCAAAGACCAGCTTGGAAGAACCGCCTGCCCCCAGTGCGATGATAGGCTGTTTTTCCTCCATAATCAGTATATTGTAAATTCCCGCTTTGTCAACCTTTGCATAGCCAACATTTTCAAAATTTCCCTTCATATTCTTCTGTCTGTACAGATAATAAGGACCCATTCCCATTTCATACGCAGTTTTCATGGTCAGATCCATAATTTCCTGATTATTCTCAAAAGACATTTCCTGATATTTCTCTTTAAAAATATTCAGCCTTGCTGCACGTTTCACTGCCAGTGAATGTACGGTAATACTGTCCGGTGCCAGTTCACGAACCTGTTCAAGAGTCCGCTCTACCATGTGAATATCCTCACCCGGAAGACCTACGATCAGATCCATGTTAATGTTATCGTATCCCAGCTCTCGTGCCAGATGAAACGCTTCTTTTGTCTGCTCCACAGTATGTCTGCGGCCGATAATATCCAGGGTTTCCTGATTCATAGTCTGTGGATTTACGGAAATTCTTGTTACCGGATACTCCCTGATCGCCATCAGCTTTTCACGTGTAATACTGTCCGGTCTGCCGGCTTCCACAGTAAACTCTGCCAGTCCTTCATAGCCAAAAGCTTCTCCCACTGTATCCAGGAGCTTACGGATCTGATGTGGAAGCAGTGTAGTCGGGGTACCGCCGCCAATATAGATGGTGTCCAGTTTTCTTCCCTTCATCATAAGAGCAGTCTCTCTTACCTCCCGGCAGAGAGCTTCCACATATTCATCTGTTCTCTTCTCCCACACTTTCAGCGGATAGGAGCTGAAGGAACAATACAGACAGATACTTGGGCAAAACGGGATTCCAATATAAAGGCTATATCCATTTTCATAGTCAATATCCTTCAGAATCTCTCTTTCCCTGTTTGCAATAGTGATGGCAAGCGCTGTTTTCTGCGGACTTACCAGATATCTCTCACGCATCTCCCGGGCTGCTTCCGTATTTTTCATTCCGGATTCGATCATTCCCATTGCCAGTTTGGCAGGACGTATTCCTGTCAGATTTCCCCATGGAAGAGTTCTGCCCGTCAGTTTTACCAACAACTGATACAGAGCATATTTGATATTATCTTTATTCTCTTTTCTCAGAGCATGAGCATCCTGTATTCCACAGCCTGCATTCTCTTTAGAAAGTATGTCTGCGGAAATTACCCCTTTTTGCTCTGTTTCCTGTTTCGACAGATTCTCTGTCCTTTCGTATTTTATGATATAACTGTCATTATCCTGTTCCACACTGAAGCGGAGGTCATACTCTGCTTCAGCATTTTCATAAAGAGTATGTATCTCCGCTTCGGGATAAAACGCTTTGATCAGTTCATAAACATCATGTTCAAAATCTCTGTTCTCAAACAGAATGCCTATTTTACACAAATGGATTATACCTCTTTTCATAACCAATAGTGGTAGATGCATCATGTCCGGGGAAAACCTCGGTCTCTTCAGGAAGCGAATCTACCAGTTTATGGAGACTTCTCACGATTTCTGCTGTACTTCCACCCGGAAAATCCGTTCTTCCAACAGAGCCATAGAACACTGTATCACCGCTGAACAATACACCTTCATCTTTCAGATAATAACAGCAGCTTCCTTTGGTATGTCCCGGTGTATGGATCATCTGAACGGAAAATCCCGCCAGTCTGATAACATCCAGATCCTCCAGAAATACATCCGGCACAATAGAACATCCCTGTCCATAATGTACAGTCATATTGATTGAAGGTTCGCGGAGCATCTCCTCTTCCTGACGACAGGCATAAATCGGAATATTATATTTCTCCTTTACTGCCTGTGCAGCCAGAATGTGATCAAAATGTCCATGGGTAAGAAGAATTGCCACCGGTTTTCCATTCATCCGGGAAATCTTCATTTCAATCTTCTCCGGACAATCTGCGGGATCAACAATGATCAGTTCTCCGGTTTCTTTATTCTTAAGGAGATAGCAATTTGTATATACAGGTCCTAATATACATTTCTGTAATTCTAAATTCTTCATGTTATTCCTTTCTGTCAATCTGCAGCAGTTCCATAAAATAATGTTCCAGCAGATTTTTCCATGATCAGCCTGTAGTTCTCTCTACGTCAATGACACTCTCTACCTGACGGATCTTCTCGATCAGGGAACGCAGTTCCTCTTTGCTTCCAATCTCAAAACTCATGGAAATAGTTGCCTTCTCCTGCTTGCTTGTACGGCTGTTGATACTTCGCAGGTCGATCTTACGTTCTGTAAATATTTTAGAAAGATCCACAAGAAGCCCTGTACGGTTATTTGCATAAACCTGAATCTCAGCCATATACTTCTCTTTTTCCTTGGTATCAGGCTGCTGCCACTCTGCCTCAATCAGTCGTGTCCTGTCTGTCTCAGACATATTCAGCACATTGACACAATCTGTACGATGAATTGTGATTCCACGTCCTCTTGTAACAAAGCCTACAATCTCATCACCCGGGATTGGATTACAACACTTGGAAAAACGGACTGCCACATCATGGATTCCTTTTACCACAATGCCGCTCTTGCTCTTGGCAATGTGAAGCTTCTCCTGTGTCTCAGAAGCAGCCTCAAGAACCTGCTCATCTGTCAGATTCTTCTTATTTTCCTTATCATAAGCCTCTACCAGCTTATTGAAAACCTGACCTTCTTTCAATCCGCCATGACCAATTGCAGCAAGTACTGAATCCCAGTCCCTGAAACCATATTTACGCAAAACGGCCTCCAGATACTGGGTTTTTGTATAATTTGTGATCTTAAACCCCTTTGCACGCGCATACTGCGCAAGCATCTCCTTGCCCTTAAGGATATTATCTTCTTTTAATTCCTTCTTGAACCACTGGTTAATCTTGTTCTTTGCCTGCGTACTCTTAACCAGTTTCAGCCAGTCGCGGCTTGGTCCCTGAGAGTTCTGGGAAGTAATGATCTCAATACGGTCACCGTTTTTGATCTCATATTCAATCGGAACCAGCTTACCGTTAACTCTGGCACCTACCATCTTATTTCCGACTGCACTGTGAACACTGTACGCAAAATCCACCGGTGTAGAACCGCTTGGAAGTGTTTTAACATCTCCCTGTGGAGTGAAACAGTAAACACTGTCCGCAAAAAGATCCAGGTCATTCTTCAGAAGACTCATGAATTCTTTGTTATCAGACATGTCTCTCTGCCATTCCAGAATCTGACGCAGCCAGTTCAGTTTCTCTTCCTCACTCTTACCTACAGGAGCCTTTCCGTCAGACGACTCCTTATATTTCCAGTGTGCAGCGATACCATATTCTGCAGTTCTATGCATTTCATAAGTACGGATCTGGATTTCAAAGGGCTGTCCGTTGGGTCCGATCAATGTGGTATGCAATGACTGATACATATTGGGTTTCGGCATGGCAATATAATCTTTAAACCGTCCCGGAATTGGCTTATACATCTCATGGATCACACCAAGGGCAGCATAACAATCCTTCACTGTATCTACAAGAATACGGACAGCAAATAAATCATAAATCTGATCAATAGTCTTATCCTGATTTACCATCTTCTTGTAGATGCTGAAAAAGTGTTTTACACGTCCGTCCACCTGCGCCTTAATATTGGCATCATCCATATGTTTCTTAACTTCTTTTACAATCGCACCTACAAACTGTTCTCTCTCGCTTTTACGCAGGGCAACCTTATGCACCAGGTCATAATATACATCCGGCTTAAGGTATTTCAGCGACAGGTCATCCAGCTCTACCTTTATCTTGGAAATACCCAGACGCATGGCAATAGGAGCATAAATATCCATGGTCTCTCTGGCCTTTTCCTGCTGCTTTTCAGGACGCATATACTGTAAGGTACGCATATTATGAAGACGGTCTGCAAGCTTGATCAGAATAACTCTGATATCCTTAGCCATGGCAAGAAACATCTTTCTGAGGTTCTCTGCCTGAACTTCTACTTTATCCGCAGAATAAGATAACTGTCCCAGCTTGGTAACACCATCCACAAGAAGTGCAACCTCTGAACCAAATTCCTTCTCCACTTCCTCATAGGTCATCCAGGTATCTTCAACTGCATCATGAAGAAGACCTGCAACTATCGTTTCTTTGTCAAGTTCCAGATCTGCCAGAATGATGGCAACACACAAAGGATGAATGATATATGGCTCTCCAGACTTTCTCTTCTGTCCTTCATGAGCTTCACTTGCAACCTTATATGCCTTCTCTATCATGGAAATATCTGTTGATGGATGATACTTCAGAACACTGTTTATCAGTTCTTTATAAAGCACCTCCGGACTTGTAAAATCATGCATGGTCTTTACTGCCGCATCTGCCCTCTTTACAGATTCCAGCTTCTCTTTTTCAACCTGCATTTCATCTTTTTTTGCTTCTGTACTTTTTGTTATCTCTGTCATATGCTCCCACCTGCCTGTCCTGCACAATCAGCTGTGCTTATTTACCATCATAACAAATTACGGACGCTACATCATACCCATTCAGTCTTTCGCGTCCCTTTAAACCTGCAAGTTCCATGAGAAATACAACCTTGACAACCTCACCGCCAAGCTGTTCCACCAGCTTGATCGCTGCTTCGATCGTACCGCCTGTTGCGATCAGATCATCAACGATAACCACTTTCTGACCTGGTTTTATGGAATCTTTATGCATTTCAATCTCTGCACTGCCATATTCCAGATCATAGCTTACAGATACTGTTTCGCGGGGAAGTTTGCCTTTTTTACGAATCGGTACAAATGGTTTATGAAGATTATATGCGATCGGTACACCAAAGATAAAGCCTCTGGACTCTGTTCCTGCAATCACGTCCACATCTATATCCTTAAGACAGTCCTGCATGGAGTCGATTGCCAGCTGCAGGCCATCCGCATCCTGCAGAACACTTGTAATATCTCTGAAAATAATCCCCGGTTCAGGAAAATCCGGTATACTTAATACATAATCTTCAATTTTCTTCATTTTATTTCTCCTCCAGTGTGTGTTATATTGCTGTTCGCTCATAAATATTTTATAGTATATCACCTTTTTATTTCAGAATCAAGTTACTGTTAAGCCCTGACATTTGTATTTCCAGGCTTACCGGCGGTTACAAAACAGGCGGTAATATTAACAGTAATTCTGAATAATGATCTGGAGACTCTCTCGTCCCCTGAATCTGTTGATCTCCGGATAATAAGTAACAGAAATACTGTCTTTTTCCCTGATGAAGTTCACAAAATCCTCTGCTTCTCCGAAATAAATGCCTTCCACTGAAATCCCCTGCGGATCGAGAAGTTTTAATTTTAGTACATTTTTATTTTTCCCGATAATACTGTAATCAAGCACTCTGAGATTTTTCTGTGCAAAGACCGGTTTTGTATTCCCTTTTCCAAAGGGTTCCAGAAGCGAAATCTGTTCTACCAGTTCTTTTGTAATATAAGACACAGGCATCGGCACATCAATCACGATCTTAGGACGCAATTCTTCGTCCGTCAACGTACAGTTGACATTGAGGCGTCTCCGGAATTCTTCTATATTTTTTTCTTCTATAGAAAGACCTGCTGCCATCGGATGACCTCCAAACTGTATCATCAGGTCTGCACATTTTACCAGTTCTTCATACATAGAGTAACTTTCTATTGATCTTCCACTTCCTTTTGCACTTGTCTCACCGCCCGTCAATACAAAGGCAGGCCTGTGATATTTTTCCCTGATCCTGCCTGCTATAATACCGGCAAGACTTTCATGACAATCTGGAAGATAAACTACCAGTACTCTGTCATTTTTCAGCTCTGTAGTCTCTATGATCCGGATTGCCTCTTCTTTTCCTTTCTCAGTGAGAGCTTTTCGGCTCTGATTAAGAGCTGTAAGATCTCCGGCAAGCCTTGCTGCTTCTTCCTTTGTTTTTGCATTGAGAAGTGCAAGAGAACGGGCAGCTGTATCCAGTCTTCCACTGGCATTGATACATGGTCCCAGCACAAATCCGATATGATAAGCTGTGATTTTAGCATCTTCCAGAGAATTTGCTCGGATCAGTTCCTGCAATCCTTGATTTTTGGTATTTCTCAGACGGTACAGTCCTTCTTTTACCAGAATCCTGTTCTCTCCCTGAAGATCCATAACATCTCCTACTGTTGCAATAGCCGCCAGTTCATAATAATCTTCCAGTTCCTCTGCCGGAACACCAAATCTCTCGTAAAGTGCTGCAATATATTTAAAGGCCACCACTGCCCCACACAGGTTTTTATTCGGGTATGGACAATCATATTGTTTCGGATTCAAAATCGCATCTGCCGGCGGAAGCACCATCTGGCGTTCTCCCTTTTCCTCCCTGTAAGGAACCTCATGATGATCTGTAATAATCACTGTCATTCCCTTATCCTTTGCCATCTGGATTTCAGCAGCCGCAGCAATTCCATTATCACAGGTCACGATCGTATCGATCCGGTCCGTTTCCGCTCTTTCTATAAGATGTGCATGAATCCCATATCCGTCTGCAACTCTGTCCGGAATATAAGTATCCACATCTGCTCCGATCCTCGCAAGACCTTTCATTAAAATGTATGTAGAGGTCACACCATCAATATCATAATCACCAATAATACGGACTTTTGCTTTCTGCGATATTTTTTTCTCCAGGATATCTACAGCTTTTTCCATATCCTTCATCAGCCAGGGAGAAGGAAGCTCTTGTACTGTTCCTGACAGATACTCTCTTATCTTATCTTCTCCGATCACATCTCTGTTCCTGATCAGTCTCGCAATCACCGGATCAATATGAAACTGTTGACCGATCTGGTTAAAATCTGCTCTTTTTGCTGCTATTACCCATTTCTCCATATATTTTCTCTCCTCATAAAAATATCCCGGAGTTTTACCCCGGGATATTTCTGTCTGCCTGTTTTTCAGACAATTATTGTTTTATTCAGCATCATCATTCTGCTGTTTTTTAGCTGCTTCTTCGGCAGCCAGACGTTCAGCTACTCTTTTTCTGTTTTTCTTCTTTGGCTGAGTCGGATCTTTCTGTGATACATCACGTGCTTTCTTCGGCTTTGAAGAGGACTTTGCAGATGCGGAGGCTGCAGCAATTGCCGGCTGTCCTTTTCCTGCAAATTTCTTTTTCATCACATACCACAACGCACCTGTAATACATACAGAAGAATATGCACCGACAAGAACACCAACCATCAGAGGTGCTGCAAATTCACGGATAGAAGAAACACCCATGATATAAAGAACAGCTACCATAACAAAAGTTGTAAAAGAGGTATAAATACTTCTTGTAAGAGTCTGGGTGATACTTGTGTTTACAATTTCTGCCAGTTTTTCTCTGGAACCACTGTGAAGGTTCTCACGTATACGGTCAAAAATAACGATTGTAGCATTGATAGAATAACCTACGATCGTAAGCATGCAGGCAATAAATGTATTACCGACAGATACTCTGGCAATAGCATAGAATGCAAGTACAACCAGAACATCATGCAGAAGCGCCAATACCGCACTGCTTGCAAAACGGATGTCTTTAAATCTGAACCAGATATAAAGAAGCATACAGATTGTAGCTACTATAACGGCTACGATCGCATCACGACGCATTTCACTACTTACTGTAGAAGAAATACTTTCTGTGGAAATCGTGCTGTCATCTACACCAAATTTCTCAACCAGTGCACTCTGCAGAGCTTCACGTTCGCTCTGATTCAGAGAACGTGTCTTGATCACAACCTGATTTGTTCCGACTACCTTTGTAGGCTGAACATTTTTATCTCCTGTCACCTCTTCTACAACAGGAGTTACTTCAGAATCAATGGTCTTAATATCCATATCTTCATTAAATGTAACAGTTGTAGAAGTACCGCCTGAGAACTCAAGGCTGTAATTTAACGCTTTGTTTCCTGCATGCGAATTAGCAAACATCGCTGCCGGACCGCAGAGGATCAGGATAATGGAAATAGCAAAAAATACTTTCTTCTTTCCAAGGAAATCAACTGCCTTACGTTCTTTTGCAGATCCGTAGAATTTCGGATCACGTACACCAACTGCATAAAGTGCATTTACAATCAGTCTGGATACAACCAGTGCTGTAAACATGGAGATCACGATACCAAGGGCAAGTGTATAAGCAAATCCCTTAACAGTACCTGAACCAAGCCACATCAGCACAAAGGCTGCGATCAGCGTTGTAATATTTCCATCAAAGATTGCAGAGAAAGCTTTGCTGAAACCGGACTTAATAGAATTCCTTACTGAAACTCCTGCACCAATTTCCTCTCTGATTCGGGCATAAATAATAACATTGGCATCCACCGCCATACCGATACCAAGGATAATACCCGCAATACCCGGAAGAGTAAGAGTAATATCAAAGGCATTCAGCGTGATCAGCATTAATGATGTATAAAGAATCAGTGCAATACCTGCAACTATACCAGGTATGCGGTATGCAATGATCATAAAGATAATAACGATGATCAGACCGATCGCACCTGCAAGAACACTTGTAGAGATTGCTTCTTCACCAAGCTGTGCAGCTACAACACTGGAACGAAGTTCTTCCAGTTCCAGTCCCAGAGAACCGATACGGATATAAGAAGCAAGGTTCTGTGCTTCTTCCAGGTCAGACATTCCGCTGATCTGTGCTTTTCCGCCGGAAATCTCTTCATTTACATTCGGAGCACTGATAATGTTATTGTCATAGACGATAGCGATCTGCTTGCCTACATTATTCTTTGTAGCTTCTGCAAATTTTGTTTTACCACTGTTTTCTCCATCAGAAGTAAGAGTAAGACTTACCACATATTCCTTTGCACTTGTGTTCTGATTCTGGATCGCACCACCCTGGGCATCTGCTACATCAGAACCTTCCAGAACAACACTTCCGGATTCCTTGATCTCATCCATAGTTCTGGAGAGAACATATCCATCCTGTCCTGTAGTAAAGTTCTGGTTTCCGTCAGCATCTTCTTTTGTGATGAAATACAGGGAACCTGGTTTACCCAGATCATTCAGAATAGTATCTGCATCTGTAACACCAGGAATTTCAACTGTAATACGGTCTGATCCTTCCTGGTATACCTGAGCCTCAGTACTGTACTGCTCTACACGCTTCTGAAGCTTGTAGATCGTATCTGACATCTCTTCGCTTGTCGGATTGCTCTCCTTAGCCTGGTAGGTAATGCTGACACCACCGGCAAGATCAAGACCCGTGTTGATATGTTTTGCTGCACCGGTTCCGGTAGGACCGATACCTACGGCTGCAGTAAAGCAAAAGAACACAGTCAGGATCAGTGTCAGAAGCAGCACTACGATTCCTTTACTTTTCTTCATAGTTCTTTTCCCTTCTTGATTTTTTGTCCGCGGTCATGTTCATCCGCCTGCCAGCCATTTTCTGTTATGATAACAGCCGACGGCGGTATCAGTCAGACAGATTACTGCCCACTAATCACATGCCAGTGCGGCTTTTATCATGATGGCGCACTCCACACGTTTTCTCTGGAGTTCGCATCCGATTTCATAATTGCCTTTGATATCTCCCTGGAAATGGAATGCATTTGCCGCACATCCGCCACTACAGTAGAAACGTGCGAAGCAGTCTTTGCAGTCTTTCTTTGTGTAAACGTTGCATCCGCCGAATTCCTTCTGGATTTCCGGCTTTGTGATGCCTTCGTCTACATTTCCCATGAGATACTGTTCTTCACCAACAAACTGGTGACATGGGTAAAAATCACCCCAGGGTGTTACAGCCAGGTACTCTGTTCCTGAACCGCAGCCTGACAGTCTCTTGTATACACAAGGGCCACCTGTAAGGTCGATCATAAAATGGAAGAAGTTAAATCCTTTTCCCTCTTTCTCTCTTTTAATCATTTCTTTTGCAAGAGTATCATACTCTTCCATGATCTGGGGGATATCCTCCTCGCGGATCGCATATTCCTCCGTATCAGCCGCAACTACAGGCTCTACAGAAATCTGTTTGAATCCAAGATCTGCCAGATGAAGCACATCCTTGGAGAAATCAAGATTATGGTGAGTAAAAGTACCTCTTACATAATACTTGTCCTGATTTCTGGATTCTGCAAACTTCTGGAACTTCGGCATGATCAGGTCATAGCTTCCTGCACCTTTTCTGAATGGACGCATGTAATCATGTACTTCCTTACGTCCGTCCACACTCAGTACAACGTTGCCCATCTCTTTATTGCAGAATTCCATTACTTCATCATTCAGAAGAACTCCGTTTGTTGTTAAAGTGAAACGGAATTTCTTATTGTGAAGCTTTTCCTGCTCTCTGCCATATTTTACCAGATCTTTTACAACCTGCCAGTTCATCAGCGGCTCGCCGCCAAAGAAATCTACTTCCAGGTTTTTTCTGGAACCGGAGTTCGCGATCAGGAAATCAAGAGCTTTTTTGCCGACTTCATAGGACATAAGAGCTCTTCTGCCATGATATTCGCCTTCTTCGGCAAAACAATAACGGCAGGCCAGATTGCAGTCATGAGCAATGTGCAGGCACAATGCTTTTACAACGGTCTGCCGGTTATTTGAAAATTCTTCAATTACATTCTCATAAACATCTTTTGTAAAAAGCATTCCATCTTCTTTCAGCTTATTACATTCTCTTACAGATGTCTCAATATCTTCTCTGTTATATTTGTTTTCCAGTTTCTCTGCAATAGCTTCTGTGCCAAGGCCCTCTTCCAGATATGGAAGAACCTCATATGTAACCTCATCTACCAGATGGATGCATCCACTGTTGATATCCAGTACAATATTAAAGCCATTGCTTTTATAACGGTGAATCAGACTCATTTTACTAAAATCCTTTCTAAGCGTAAGATAAGCAGCGGAATAAAAGTTCCGCTGCTTATCTCATTTCTCCATAGCTGATCTTATTTCTGCTCGCAGCTCTGGTTTCCTACTGTACAGGAAGTTTTACATGCGGACTGGCAGGAAGTCTGGCACTCGCCACATCCACCTTTTTTTACAGTGTTCTGTAAATTCTTTGTATTCAGGGTTTTGATATGTTCCATAACTCTATCCTCCTTATGTAATTATATTCTTGGCATAGTATATCATATATCTTCTCATTTTAAAAGCTTTTTTTTACGACAGCATTCCACCCAGTGTTCCACCGCCTGTGCACATAAAAAATGTTGTAACTGCATGAGCTGCACTCATATCCCAGCCGCCTTTTGCCATAACAGAGACAGTCAACAGTAATACATAGTAAGCCAGACCTGTGATAACACCCCACAGATATTTGTCTTTACGCACAATTTTGCCGGCCATAAAGCCTCCCATGAAACATGCAAGTACATAAATTATAATAATCCCCGCATCTACAGCTGTTTCTCCCAGATCAAAAGCAAACAGTACCAGGGCCAAAAGCAGTAATGCCACTCCTGTTAATGCATATGCAAATAATAGTGATTTCAAAATTGCTCTGACTTTCATTGCTTCCCCTCCTGTTAAACTATATGGGGGAGGAATCAGTGTTATTCTTTTATTTCTTTCTCTTTTTTATAAATACAGCCACACCGGCGATCACTGCAGCTGCCACAAACAGTATCACAAACGGCATAATTGATGTTGTATCTCCGGTATTTACTGTATTGTTATTTTTCACAGCTTTATTTTCCGTTGAATTATCATTCTGATCAGAAGAAGAACCATTATTGCTGTCAGAACTGTCATTCATAGATACTGTATTGTTCTTTCCGGAATCAGAACTCTGACTGTCGGAGGAAGCCGGTGCAGGAGTTACCGCATCTGTGTCGTCCGTATCATTCCCCGCATCAGGTCCTACTAATTGTCTGCTTCCTGCAATTCCAAATGGACTGAAAGAATGTGTGCTGAATACCATAATACCATTCTCTACACTCGGAATAATCGTCTCAGTTGCCCCGTTGTCCAGGAGATGTTCGATAGTATACTGATATCCGGATTTTACCGGCACAGTGACACTGATATAATCTCCATTAGGGATCTCATATTCTGTATTATTCTTAAGATCCCAGAGTTCAAATTCATATGACTGGAAAATCATTGCATCTGATTCATTGGTAAACTGATAGCTGTCACCGCTTGAAACTCTGAACTGTACATACCATGGAAGATTAACTCCACTTACTGTAATACCGTCGCAGGTATGATTAAGTGCGGCCCTCTCTTCTTTTTCTTCATCAGAAAGAGAATCCTCTGCATCTGTAGGACGGTCATCCTTATCGTCCGGCAGAACAGGATTATCAAAGATATTATCATCTGCGCCATCTTCATCATCTTTCTTCGTATCTTCTTTATCCTGTGTCATATCATCTGCAGGTTCCAGCTTACCGGTAGTTTCTGTATCTTTATCCGTCTTATCTGCATTGCTGTTATTATCTTTGTTGTTTTTATTATCTGTTTTATCTTCTTCAATCTTATTCTCTTCATTGTCTGTATCAGTTTTATTATCCTGATCTGATTTACTTTCCTTATCTTCTTTATTGTCTGTATCAGCGTTTTCATCTGCGGCAGGTTTTTCTGACGAAGTTTCAGGCGTTTCTGTTGGATCTGCATTTTCTGTTGGATCTGTTTTACCTGAGCCTTCTGTCTTATCAACATTATCACCATCCGTAATACTGTTCACTATTACATTGATGTAACCGACAACCGCGCCGCTCTCCGGATCCCATCCATCCACATGGCTTAAATCCTGCCCTTCTGCCGGTATAAGAAGTACCTCACAGCTCTGTACACGTTGTGCAGGAACGAAACTTCCATCTGCCCATTCAAAAGTTCCATATTCCGTTGCCGGAAGTTCTACATCCGCAAGTTCTACAGGCTTATCAAGCGTGATGTTGTCCGGAATCAGAGAAGACACAGTATTCTCCTGTGACTCAGCCGCACTGACCTGTCTTGTTACACCCGGTATATTATTTCCTGCAATCAAAGCCGCTGTTAAAGCCGCTGCCGCAAAAATACCCGTTCCTTTTAATTTATTTTTTCTTATTCTATTTATATTATTGGACATATCGCACCTCTATATTTATATTCGATTCTTATGTTTCCTGATAATCATTTTTTTACTTTCGGCCAAATATCAGTTCTCTTTTTACGTAATACAATAATATTACATATCTGTATATTATCAAACTTTTATCATTTTGTAAATATTCTGTAATGTTTTTTTTCATTTTAATCGAGTGAATTATAACACAAATCTTACTTTTTCGACAGTCCTCTTTTAAATTTTTTTATACTATCTTTGAACCAAAAGCTTTTTCTTGATTTTTTATATGAAATCATGTATATTTTGCTTAAATGTTTTATGATATGATTCAATCAATAAAGATAATCAAAAGGAGTGAATAAATCTTGGATTCAAGTATTGCCTTTCAGGCGGTGGCGATTCTGATACTGATCGCACTTTCTTCATTTTTTTCTTCTGCGGAAACCGCTATGACAACCGTAAATAAGATTCGGATACAGTCTCTTGCCGAGCAGGGCAACAAACGTGCTGTTATTCTGGAAAAAATAATTTCCGATTCCCCAAAGATGCTCAGTACCGTATTAATCGGAAACAACATTGTAAATATGTCTGTTTCTTCTCTCATGACTACACTCACCATAAAGATTCTGGGAAACGCATATGTAGGAATCACAACCGGCATCCTGACTCTGCTGATTCTCATTTTCGGTGAGATAACCCCCAAAAACCTGGCAACAATTCATGCTGAAAAATTGTCCCTGGCCTATTCAAGAATAATATACGGGCTTATGATTCTCCTTACTCCCGTTGTTTTCATTGTAAATAAAATAACAGAAGGTGTACTGGTCATTCTGCATGTTAACCCGGACGAAAAGGCAAATGCCATGACTGAACATGAACTGCGTACTCTCGTCAATGTAGGTGAAAAAGACGGCGTCATTGAAAACGAAGAAAAACAGATGATCTACAATGTGTTTGATTTTGGCGATTCAACTGCAAAAGATGTCATGATTCCCAGAATCGACATGACCTTTATAGATATCAATTTTTCCTATGATGAACTTATGGCGGTCTTCAGTGAAGATATGCATACCCGTTTTCCGGTTTATGAGGACAACACTGATAACGTAATCGGTATTATCAATATGAAAGATCTTCTTGTTTATCCAAAGGACAAACCTTTTTCAATCCGCAACATCCTGCGTGAGCCTTATTTTACCTATGAATACAAAGCTACAGCAGACCTGATGATCGAAATGCGTAAAGCATCCGTCAATCTGGCAATCGTTCTGGACGAATACGGTGCCACAGCCGGTCTGGTCACATTGGAAGACCTGTTGGAAGAGATCGTAGGTGAGATTCGCGACGAATACGATGAGGATGAAGTCGAAGATATTAAAGAAATCCAGCCTGAAAGAGAATATGTTGTTCAGGGTTCTGCCAAGCTGGATGATATCAACGAAGCCCTCCATATTAATCTGGAATCTGAAGATTATGATTCTATTGGCGGATATATTATTGAACAGCTTGACTGCCTTCCCAAAGAGGGTCAGTCTGTCACACTTGAAAGTGGCATCCGCCTGGTTGTTGACCGTCTGGACAAAAACAGAATCGAACTTGTCCACATCTGGCTTCCCGAGAAGAAAACTGAAACAGAAGAACAGCCGTAACTGTCATCTCTCCAGCATCAGTGAAAATTGTTTCACGATTCTGGAGAGTTCTCCTGTAACCGCATCAATTCCTTCTTCGTTCTTTCTCCAGTTTTCTCTGGTAATTCCATCTGCATTCACAGGCACCACATAAAATTCTGTTTTCGGATACAAGAGCTGATAATACATCAGACATCTTCTTGCATGGTAAGATTTGCAGCACAAAATCGCTCTTTCTATTTCCAGTTCTGCATGATCTGTCACCTGTCTGGAATAAATTGCGTTCTCATAAGTAAAGGTTGCCTGGTCTTCTTTCAGGATTTTCTGATCCGGAACTCCGTTTTTTATAAGAACATCCCTGAGAAATTCCCATTCTGTTCCATATTCCTTATTATATACATTGCTTTTTTCAAGAACGCCTGAAAACTTTCCATTTACTACGCTGTATTTTCCACTGGGCAGAATCCAGTCCGCCATCCCTTTCTTAAACAATTCTGCTGCTTTTTCCGCCATCTGCGGATAACCATTTCCAGGGACAAAAATAATATCAGATTTTTCCGGCTTGTTTTCTGCAAAAATAAACTCTTCTGAACTTTTTAAAAATTTTTCATATACGTCATTCATCATTACTAACTCCTCGTTATCTGTTTTTTCTACAGCACCTCTCAAATAATGCGTTTGTAACAGTCCAACAGAATTTCACGCTCTGATGAGCCGGAACAATATGCATTATTTACGAAGATTTCTATGGAATTTCTATAGATAGATACAGTGTACCATATTTTTTCTATTAACGTACAACCAAGTTAATTCTTAAAACTATGTCCCCCACTACTTATTGCTTTTCGCAACCTCCGCAGGGGACTTATTTGATTCGGTTAAACAAAAAATCCGCAGACTTCCAATATTTCCAGAAAGCTATTTTGTCACAATAACCGTACTGTAACCATCATCCCTCAGTCTCTGCTCCATATTTACTGCATTACCAATCTGCTGATAGGCACCTGTCTGAACTTTATACAATCCGTTTTCATGTAACATAAAAGAGGGATAACCTTTTTCCAGTAACTGATATAACATACGGTCCGCATTCTCTTTTTTTCTGAACGCTCCAGTCTGCACTCTGTAATAAAGCGGTTCCTGCACTGTTTCCTCATCCAGGCTTCCAAGAATCGCATCTGCAATTCCCTGAGCTATATCGCTAAACTTGTTATCAAACAGTTTATTATCTTCTTCAGAATTGATAAATCCGGTTTCTATTAAAAGAGCCGGCATCCTGGTTCGTCTGAGGACCACAAGTCCCGGCCGCTCTTTTACACCGATTTCGCGGAATCCCACTTCTCCCAGAGCTCCCAGAATATTCTCAGCCATCTGATATTTAATCCCGCTTTTATCATAAATCAGAACTTCCGCTCCATTATACTGATTTTCCTTTGGGCTGCTGTTTCGATGAAATGAAATAAAGTAATCTACTCCTGCCTGATTTGCAAGCTGTGCCTTCTCAAAAGGTGTCTGATAGACATCACCGGTACGGGTATAAGAGATATCAATCCCTTTATTTTTTAAAATCTCACCTACCGCAAGAGCAAGTTTAAGATTGTCATTCTTTTCCTGTCTTCCCTTATATACGGCTCCCGGATCCTGACCTCCATGTCCGGCATCCAGCATGATCGAATATGCCATGACGACACTCTGCTTTCTTCATATACTCTTTATACTATATGAATTAAAAATATAATTGTGCAGGTTGCTTGACTTTTTCACACTAAAGCGTTATACTTTAAAACGTCATAGTCGAATAGCCCGATGACATTATCCGAATCATTTACCAGTACTGCTTTCCCTGCAGAAAATCATTCGGATTCAGGTAAGTTTTATATTATTAAATAATAAACGCAATTCTTACCTGACTTAATTTAAACATTATATTAGGAGGATATATCATTATGAAAAGAAAAGCATTAGCAATCACTCTTGCAGCAGCCATGGCTATGGGAACCTGCGCAGTAACAGCAAGTGCTGCTGACGGAGACAAATATACAATCGGTATCTGTCAGCTTGTACAGCACGAAGCTCTCGACGCTGCGACACAGGGATTCAAGGATGAAGTCACCAAAGAACTGGGAGAAGACGCAGTTACCTTTGACGAGCAGAACGCACAGGGAGATTCCAACACCTGTTCTACAATCATTAACAGCTTCGTTTCCAATAATGTTGATCTGATTCTTGCAAATGCAACTCCTGCTCTTCAGGCAGCTGCAGCAGGGACAAGCGATATTCCGATTCTTGGTACTTCTGTTACTGAATACGGTGTTGCACTTGGACTGGATGATTTCGACGGGACTGTGGGCGGAAATATTTCCGGAACTGCAGACCTTGCTCCCCTTGATCAGCAGGCAGCAATGCTCAATGAACTTTTCCCGGATGCAAAAAATATAGGTCTTCTCTACTGTTCTGCCGAAGCAAACTCTCAGTATCAGGTAGATACAGTAAAAGCTGAACTTGAAAAACTCGGATATACATGTGAATATTATGCATTCTCTGACTCTAATGATCTCTCTTCTGTTGCTACAACAGCAACTGACGCAAGTGATGTAATTTATGTACCGACAGATAATACAGTTGCTTCCAACACAGAGATCATCAACAACATCTGCCTTCCGGCAAAAGTTCCGGTAATCACAGGCGAAGAAGGTATCTGCAGCGGATGCGGTGTTGCGACACTTTCCATCAGCTATTATGACCTTGGTGTTACGACCGGCAAGATGGCTGTTAAGATTTTAAAGGACGGTGAAGATATTTCCACAATGCCGATCGAATATGCACCAAACTTCACAAAAGAATATAACAAAGATATCTGCGAAGAGCTGGGCATCGAAGTTCCGGACGATTATGTTGCAATCGGCGAGGCTGCTGAAGAAACTGCCAAATAAATCCGGTCAGACAGTTGAAAAATACTCACACCAACAGGATTTTAAATAACAGCTTATCAAACAGTTATAAAAAATTCAATTTATATGCGATCAGCGGGAAAGGTTTGACGCCTCTCTCGCTTTTCGCATCTCAACAGGAGGAAATTACAAATGCAAATTATAACATTAATCACTGCACTTCCGGGTGCAGTAGCCCAGGGTCTGATCTGGGGAATTATGGCAATCGGTGTTTATATCACTTTCCGTATTCTTGATATTGCAGACCTTACAGTTGATGGCACTATGTGCACCGGTGGTGCAGTGTGTATTATGATGATGCTTTCCGGTCATAATGTCTGGATTTCTATGTTGGCCGCTACTCTCGCCGGAATGCTGGCAGGCCTTGTAACCGGAATTTTTCACACCTTTATGGGAATTCCCGCAATCCTTGCCGGAATCCTGACACAGTTATCTCTGTATTCCGTAAACCTGAAGATCATGGGAAAAGCAAATCAGGCAATCAACGTTGATAAATATAATCTTCTGGTTTCCCTGCGACATATAAAAAATGCATCTCTTTCCAAAAACACAATTTTTATTGTAGCAGTTATGTGTATTCTCCTGATTGCCATTCTCTACTGGTTCTTTGGAACAGAGCTTGGCTGTTCCCTTCGCGCAACCGGATGTAACCCAAATATGTCACGCGCCCAGGGTATCAACACAAACATGAATAAAGTTCTCGGACTTATGATTTCCAACGGTCTGGTAGGACTTTCCAGTGCACTCCTTGCACAGTATCAGGGATTTGCAGATGTCAACATGGGACGTGGTTCCATCGTTATCGGTCTGGCAGCAGTTATTATTGGCGAGGCAATCTTTGGACGTATTTTCCGCAACTTTGCCCTTCGCTTGTTAGCAGTTATCTTCGGTTCCATTCTGTATTATCTGGTACTTCAGATTGTTATCTGGATGGGTATCGACACTGACCTGCTGAAGATGCTGTCCGCAATCGTAGTTGCTCTCTTCCTTGCATTCCCATACTGGAAAGGCAAATACTTTAATAAACCAGCCAAAAGGGGAGGTAAATAAAAATGCTTGAACTTAAAAATATCTATAAAACCTTTAATCCCGGAACCATTAATGAGAAACGTGCATTAAATGGTCTGAACCTGAAGCTGAACGAAGGCGATTTTGTAACTGTTATCGGAGGAAACGGCGCCGGCAAATCTACTATGCTAAATGCTGTTGCAGGAACCTGGCCGGTTGATGAAGGACAGATCCTTATCGACAATATTGATGTTACAAAACTTTCTGAACATAAACGTGCTACATACCTTGGACGTGTGTTTCAGGATCCAATGACAGGAACCGCTGCAACAATGGGTATCGAAGAAAACCTTGCACTTGCAAAACGCCGCGGAAAATCCCGTCTTCTCCGCTCCGGAATCACTAAAGCAGAGCGCGAAGAATACAAAGAGCTCCTGAAAATTCTTGGTCTTGGTCTGGAAGACAGACTGACTTCTAAAGTAGGTCTTCTGTCGGGCGGTCAGAGACAGGCTCTTACTCTCCTGATGGCAACACTTCAGAAACCAAAGCTTCTGCTTCTGGATGAACATACCGCAGCTCTTGATCCGAAAACAGCTGCCAAAGTTCTGGAGATTACAGATATGATCGTAAACCGCGATCACCTTACGACATTGATGATCACCCACAACATGAAGGACGCTATTGCACATGGCAATCGTCTGATCATGATGATGGAAGGAAAAATCATTCTGGATATCCAGGGAGAAGAAAAGAAAAAACTGACAGTTAAAAACCTTCTGGATCAGTTTGAAAAAGCAAGCGGAGAAGAGTTCAGCAATGACTCTGCACTGCTCGGATAACCGTATAAATTACTCATAACGTTTCTAAATATCCTTTATATGAGAGTACTTTTTTACAGAGTACTCTCATATTTTTATTTCTCATCTTTTTCCAGCGGAGTTACACAGATAAATTTATGTGTTTCCCTATTGTACTGGTAGATTCTCGACGTCAGATAGTCCTCTTTCGGTGTAGCCTCCCTGATCGTATCCCGCAAAACACACTGCAAATCTTCAGGTTCTACAAATTTATCATTATGGATCATTACCTCATGTACACTGGTAAACACCATATAGAAATCGGAATCCAGCATATATGCCAATTGTTCTGCCACTCCCGGCAGGAACACTGCAACTGCACCATTTGTTTTCTTCGTTGTACTGAGACAATTTCCCATTGCATCTTTCTTCAATTCACACTTATCACCCAGATTCATAAAACTTTCACCTTCATATTCCGGATTAAAAATCATCTGTTCCCATCTGTAAATTCTGGGTGGACTCATAAAATACGTATTGAGAATCGCCTCCTGAAACACCTCATCACATTCTTTTCCCCACTGCTCCAGCATTCCCTGCCGGATTTTTGTACTTGTCACACATCCTTCATATTCCGTAACTTTCATATAAAGCACAAGTGCAATATCACCAAGAGTTTTATACACCGCATCCTGAAGATCCGCGGAATATTTATCTGCATTCAGCAATCTTATAAACAGGCGGGGTTTTGTCTTCTCATAATCCCTGATCACTCTTGTTTTCTCATAAATATCCGCCTTTTTTATCCGATTCAGATCATCTGTGATTTCTTTTATAATTTCCTCAAACGGACTGCCATTCTGATAAGATTTAAAAAGTTCCTGTGTATAAAGTCCACAGACCTCCCAGGCATCATCATGCTCTGCAAACTTCACCAACAGTCTGTCTCCTACAGGTGCAAACCTCCCGCCTTCTTTCTCAAAAGAAATATTTTCCCTCGGAATCCCTGTAGCCTCGTAAATACCAATCTCCAGTTTCTCTACGAATGTTTCATAGTCTTTCTGCATATTCAGTTCCTTTCTTGCTTTGAAAATAATACGGGCAGGATGCCCTGATTTGAATGTTGACTTTCCGTTTTCGGAAAAAAGAAAATAAGGGAGCGAAAGCCCCCTTAAGAGTCGCTGTAGACATAGTATAAAATAGCCACAGCTATTTGTAAAGTAAATTTCATCGACAATATTTATTACAGTTTCTTTTTATCTTTCAGATATTCCAGAAAAGCCTCACAGCCCTCCACCACATCTGAATATGTGACATCAAATCCACCTGTATACCACGGATCTGCGATATCCCTCGGATCATCACTGTAATCCAGAAGAAGTTTAACCTTGTCCTCTGGATCTGATTTCAATATTCTTAACATATTCTTCAGATTCCAGTGGTCCATACCGAGAATATAATCATATTTATCATAATCTGCCTTCGTTAGTTGAACTGCGCGCTTACCCTTACAATCAATCCCATGCTTAGCAAGCTCCTCTCGCGCCGGAGGATATACCGGATTCCCGATTCCATTCCATATCTCCTCAGTGCTGGTTGCAGCAGATGCGATATAAAATCGGTCTGAAAGACCTTGTTTAGAAACCATGTCTTTAAAAATGAATTCTGCCATTGGTGAGCGGCAGATATTGCCGTGGCAAATGAATAATACTTTAATCATCTTTTTATATCTCCATTTAAGTCTTGTATTTCTTCTCAAATGCTTGATTTTTCAGGGTTTTCCGACTTTTGAGTTTTCCTTTCTTTTCAAGATATTTTCTCAAATCTTCTCGTATTTTCTTGTGTTTTTCCCTGCAATCTTGGTAAATCCGTTGGTAAAGCAAACGTCCTTACCAACGGGCTTTTTTAACTATTCGCTATCCGATATACTTCTTCCTTTGCATCATCAAAATTCACATGGGTGTAAGTGTTCAAGGTTACACTGATGTCTGCGTGACCCATGATATACTGCAAGGTTTTCGGATTCATCCCGGATTTTGCCATATTAGAGCAAAAGGTGTGCCTGCATACATGAGGGGTAACTTTCGGCATCTGGATACGGTAAATTTTATTGTATTTCTGAATAATATGCTCCAGATACTTTTCCCAGTGAAGGGCAACCATCGGCATATCGTTTTTATCCAGAAACAAGAATCCTGCATATCCTTCCACCATCGGTTCAACTTTTGGTGTCTTGCGGTTGGCAATGATTCTGCGAAAACACGCTGCGACAGCTTCCGTCATCGGCACATAGCGGATGCCTTTATCTGTTTTTGGTTCTTCAATTACATACTGCATCTGTGCAGTACGCTGTAACTGATGGTCTACCTTGATACGCATTTCTCCAAACTCGATTTCTGAAACCGTCAGCCCACAGAACTCTGAGATACGAAGCCCTGTGTGAAAAAGAATATAGATTGCATCATAGTATCTGCTGAAATGTTTATCTTCCTGAATAAACTTCAGTAAATCTCTCTGCTGCTTTCGGGTAATCGCTTCTCTGGTAACAGAATCATTGACAATGACGGATGCAAGTTCAAATTCAAATGGATTTTTACGGAGCAGGTCATCATCTACTGCCATCTGAAATGCCGGTCTGAGAACTCCCCTGATAGAATGAATCGAACTGTATCCCCGTCCATCAATCTGCTGGAGCTTAATTAACCATGCCTTTGCATCTGACAAACGCACCTTATCAATTCGCAGATTCCCAAAACTCTCTTTTTTCAGCATATTGATGACCGTTTTATATCCGGCAACCGTATTGTGACGAACTCCTGTTTTCAATGAAATGTACTTTTCTACCAGTTCCAAAACAGTATAGTTGCCACCGTTGGTTACGATACGGTCAAACAAATCCGCTTCAATCTGTTTTTCTTTCTCACGCAGGGAAGGCTCCCGCTTCTTCCCTTTTGGCATTGGGTCATTCTTGTCCAAACGCCAACTGTATACATTTTTCTCTTTTCCGTCCTCATCAATATAGCGGAACCGATACCTCCCATCCTTACGCTGGTACTCGCCCTCTCGCAAAATCCGATTACGGTTATCTCGTCTTTTCTCACTCATCGTGAACTCTCCTTTCAAAAAAAGAGAGCCAGACTTGCACTCTTATCATAGCACAAATCCGGCTCTCCGCATAGTTATATCATGTGAAATTGGTAAATCTGTCAGCTCTGTTTACACAGCCGTAGCCTGATCCAGATACCTCTCAAATTTCTCACGCTTAATGAGGGCACGATTGCCGTTCATCACATAAAAATCCTCATTGGGATGTGTGTCAATAAGCGTTCTCAATTTTCCTTCGCCGATATGATAATATCTGGCTGCTTCCTCAATGGTAAGCGTATATCTACGCCACACCGGAATATCCGAGTAATTTTTTCCTTCAATATTCATCTTATTATTTGCCATAGGCAGTTATCCTCCATAATTATCGTTGTCGCAGCATTCGCCAAATGGATACGCAAGCGTATCCGCTTGGCTCATTGCCTGCGCACATGAAAACAGCCAGACAGAGGGTGTCGGCAACGAAGTCCGGCAACGGGCTTCAAAAGACCTTGCAAACAATCTCAATCTGGCGATAGTTACTATTTATATTTTTCTTTTATTTTTCTGTTGTTTTGGTTGTTATAAGGGAGAAAAGCCCGCAGTTATGGGATTTCCCCCGGCAACCGGCTCGGCAACGGGATAGCAACAGGGGGTGCAACGGGCTGTCCTTTTCAGAATGGAAGCTCCATCTGTTCTGCGACCTCCACAAAACCGTCCATCGTTTTTTCAGACGGGTTGCCGGAGTCCGTTGCCGGGTTTTCACGCTCCCAGCCCTTTTGTCTGCCATATTCGGAAAACATTCTTGGGTTCGGGAAGTACCGCCAGCCGGTAATGCTCTGATTCATAATCTCGTTGATTTCCCGGATTTCCCATTGCTTCGGTTCGTCAAAGGCATGGTTCAAGGCTTCCTTGTAGAGCTGCTTGGAACAGACCATACTCCCGGTGTACTTATCAAGATACGCCTGTATCATTCCGGCTTTGGTGTCCTCCG